>NZ_MWOM01000149.1:0-982 GCF_012931925.1 Acidovorax sp. SRB_24 | reverse complement strand
CGCGAAGTCGGCGTCCAGGATGCGGCTGCGCGCGGCCGACATGTTCTCGGAAGAGGTATTCAGATTCGCGATGGCTGATTCAAAGCGTGCTTGCAGCGCGCCGTAGTTGGCGCGCTGACCGCTGATGGCGGACAGCGCAGAGTCGACGATGGCCAAGGTGCGGTTGGCGCCATCGACCGTGCTCACGTCCATGTTCTGCACAGTTTGAACCTGACTGCCTGCAGCGGTTGAGATATTTAAAAAGCCGCCAGATGCAGCCCCTGCAGCATCCATTGCACTGAAAGACTTGGACGAGTCCAGCGTGAGTTGTCCGGTAACCACGAGATCATCGGTACCAAAGTTGTTCGCGGCTGGAACAACTTCAGCCAGAGCAGATGTGCCAGCCACAGCTGTGGCGAGGGGATCCGTTTGAGTGACTGCTAAATTTGCGCCAGTCGTAGAGTTGTTCACCAGCTTGATGTCGTTACCAGCCGCATTGGTCAGTACCAAGCCGGTGCCTGCATCGTTGACGCGCGCTGTCACGCCGGTTTTTGCGGCGGCGTCGTTGAATGCTTTGGCCGCGTCTCCCAGGCCGTCGCTATTCAGCTGGGTGCCAATAGTGAACGAAAGGGTGACGGCTTGGCCCGTACCGTTGTCCGAAGCAATTTGCAGGTTGTAAGAGCTGGCGGCGACCATTCCAGACAGTCCGATCTCGGTGCGTGCGCTGGCGCTGACGCCGGTCTTTTCAGTTTGTGCGTTGACGAGGGCCGCCATGTCCTTGGCAGAGGCACCTTTAGGATAGGGAATGGGCACACTGCCATAGGCGCCATTAACAGTTAGCGTATTTCCAGTAATGGCAGAAGCTCCCACAGAGCCTTGTGCGACAACGGCATAAGGAGTGCTGCCCAGCGTCAGATCGCCCGCGCCGCCCGTGGTGGTCGCCGCCGTGCCGCCGATGCGGTAGTTGCCGTAGGCGCTGGTGCTGAAGTTCGACGAGGTGGCC
>NZ_MWOM01000296.1:0-331 GCF_012931925.1 Acidovorax sp. SRB_24 | reverse complement strand
GACGTTGAAGCCGCTGACCAGGATCATGTCCTTCTTGCGGTCGATGATGCGCGTGTAGCCCTGGTCGTCCATGGTGCCGATGTCTCCGGTGCGCAGAAAGCCGTCGGCGGTGAAGGCGCGCGCGTTCTCCGCGGGCTGCCGGTAGTAGCCGGGCGTGACGTTGGGGCCGCGGATGCAGATCTCGCCGGCCTCGCCCTTGATGGCGATGTCGATGCCCGGCAGCGGCAGGCCGATGCTGCCGCTGAACGCGGGGTTGTTGACCGGGTTGTTGGTGCCGATGGCGCAGGTCTCGCTCATGCCCCAGCCCTCAAGCATGGTGCGGCCCGTCGCC
>NZ_MWOM01000172.1:0-732 GCF_012931925.1 Acidovorax sp. SRB_24 | reverse complement strand
GGGCGCGATCTTCATCATCAGGCGCGGGTCAAACGGCTTGGGGATCAGGTACTCGGGGCCGAAGGCGAGTTTCTCTCCGGCGTACGCTGCCGCGACTCGGTCGCTCTGTTCGGCTTGGGCGAGATCCGCGATGGCCCTGACTGCCGCAATCTCCATTTCGTCCGTAATCATCGTTGCGCCGCAATCGAGCGCGCCCCGGAAGATATAGGGGAAGCACAAGACGTTGTTGACCTGGTTCGGATAGTCCGCACGGCCCGTCGCCATGACAGCGTCGTGGCGTACTGCGAGGGCTATCTCCGGCATGATTTCAGGCGTCGGGTTTGCCAGCGCGAAGATCACTGGCCGGGCGGCCATGCTGGCCACCATGGGCGATTTCAGCACGCCGCCCGCGGACAGCCCCAGGAACACATCGGCGCCCTGGATCACTTCGCTGAGCGTGCGCGCTTCAGTCTTCTGGGCAAAGGCGCGCTTGTCCTCGTCCATCAGCTCGGTGCGGCCTTCGTATACGACCCCTGCCAGATCCGTGACGAAAACGTTTTCTCGCTGCAAGCCCACTTTCAAGAGCAGATTGAGACAGGCCAGCGCTGCTGCGCCGGCCCCGGATGCGACCAGCTTCACATCGGCAATGTCTTTCTCTACCACCTTCAGCGCATTGAGCAGCGCTGCCGCTACGGTGATGGCCGTGCCATGCTGGTCATCATGGAATACCGGAATTTTCATGCGCCGGCGCAG
>NZ_MWOM01000396.1:0-215 GCF_012931925.1 Acidovorax sp. SRB_24 | reverse complement strand
TGCGGCGACGCCAAGAGCCAGGAGACGCTGCGCACCGCGATGGCGATCGGCGCCGACCGCGCGATCCTTGTCGAGACCCCAGCCGACCTCGAACTCCAGCCCCTGGCCGTCGCCAAGCTCTTGAAGGCCCTGGTCGACAAAGAGCAACCGGGCCTCATCATCCTGGGCAAGCAGGCGATCGACGACGACGCCAACCAGACCGGCCAGATGCTCGC
>NZ_MWOM01000256.1:0-427 GCF_012931925.1 Acidovorax sp. SRB_24 | reverse complement strand
GCCGCAGCGGCAGTGCCACAGGCGCTGGGGCAGGTGGTGCAGGTCGTCGAGCAGCGTGCGCGCGCGCTCTAGGTGCTCGCCGTACTCGAGCCAGATTTCGGGCAGGCACTCGTGCGGCGGCAGGTGGCCGGCGGCCGCGCCCAGGTACTGGCGCTGCACGGTGGCGGGCATGCCGGCTTCGCACAGCAGGTCGGCCCACAGGGTGGCCAGGGCGGCGTTCGGGGCCTGGGTCAGGCGCTGCACAGTCTGGCTCCTTTTTGGACGGCGGCGCTTCGGAGGCAAGCGCCTGTGCCATTGTGGGCGCTGCGCCGACCGCGCAAGCGCCAACGCCAACCGGGGTCTTCCCTAGGCCGACACACCCTCTGCGGCGCGCTCGGCATAGCGCGTGAAGCGCCACGCCGTGCCCTGCTGCGTGATGCGGCGCCAG
>NZ_MWOM01000303.1:0-315 GCF_012931925.1 Acidovorax sp. SRB_24 | reverse complement strand
ACTTGGCAATCGCCTTCAAACGCCCACGCTTATCGGCTGTATATTTTTAAGGTTCCTGGCAGAGCCGCAAGACCGAAGTCTTTCTTTTCTGCCGACTTAGCTGCGATCAGCTGAGCCTTGAATTATAACAGGGTTTTTAATTCCCTGTCAACATTGTGGTTATTGACCACTCTGCTTTTCTTGCCCTCCAGAAGCGCCGCTTGTCAGCGCCTCCGTTGAGCGAAGCCTTGAATTATAGACCGGGTTTTCACCGGCTTTTCTCAAAACTTGAAGATTTTTTCTCGCCGCTTGCAGCAAGATCGCTTTTCCTGCCAC
>NZ_MWOM01000253.1:0-429 GCF_012931925.1 Acidovorax sp. SRB_24 | reverse complement strand
GCGGTAGCGCACGGACAGGCCGCCGCCCTTGGCGTAGAGCCCGCCGCAGCCGTGCAATGCCAGAACGGCCGGCCTGCGTGCGTCACCCTCGACGGGCAACCAGTGGGCTCGCAGCACCGCGCCCGATGGCAGGGGCAGTTCCACGCGCTGCAGCGCCGGCGCGGCCAGCACCGGGGCCGCGCCGAGCCCGAGGGCAGCGCACAGCAGCAGGCGGTGACAAAGGCGTTGGGGCACAGGGATGGACACAATGGATCTCTACGTCGCCAGGGCCATCACATGCGGAACAGACCGAACTTGGTGTCCTCGATCGGCGCATTGCGCGTGGCCGACAGGCCCAGCGCGAGCACGCGGCGCGTATCAGCAGGATCGATCACGCCGTCGTCCCACAGGCGCGCGCTGGCGTAGTAGGGGTGGCCCTGGTCGTCGTAC
>NZ_MWOM01000270.1:0-386 GCF_012931925.1 Acidovorax sp. SRB_24 | reverse complement strand
AAGCCGGGCGCAGGGCCCCGGCGCCCAAAGAAACCGACTCAGCGCGCCGGAGTCTGTGGACCGTTGGAGCCTTCAGGCGCCTGGCCCGCATCGGCCGGCCCCACCGGCGCGCCCGCGCTGGTGCTTGCCGGGGCGGCGCCAGCGCCCGCCGCGCCGGTCGCCGTGGCGTCGGAAGCCGGTGTGCCGCCGCCGGACCCCGCTGCGGCCTCCGTACGGGCACCGGCCGCGGCATCGGAGGCCGCGGGTGCAGGCGGCATGCCGGCAGGGGCGCTGGTGCTCGGGGCGCTCGGGGTGGGCGCGGCAGGGGCCGCGCTGCGCTGCGGGTCCGCAAAGCCGCTGCGCAGCTCGTGCGACACCACCAGGTTGAAGCCGATGGCCGTCAGCAG
>NZ_MWOM01000393.1:0-217 GCF_012931925.1 Acidovorax sp. SRB_24 | reverse complement strand
CACGTTCACCACGTTCGCGGCGGTCGCGGCCGTAGCGGTCGCGCGAGCGGCGGGGGCGCTCCTCGCCCTCGGGCGCGGCGGCAGGCGCTGCGGTCGCGGGGGTGTCCAGAGACAGGTCCAGGTCGGGCAATGCCGTCAGCGGCGCGGTCTCGGCAAAGTCGGCGGCGGCATGCTGCGCTTCGGGCGCGGGGGCTGGACGCTCGCGGCCATCGCGGCC
>NZ_MWOM01000271.1:0-383 GCF_012931925.1 Acidovorax sp. SRB_24 | reverse complement strand
CGCGGGCGCGGTGCAGCTGATGGGCCGGCGCCAACCGATGATCAACGCGCTGGCGCGCCTGGGCGGTCTGCACCCGGCGGAGCTGCCCAAGAGCATGGAAGCGATGGGCATCACCGGCAACATCGGCAAGCTGTTTTCGACGCACCCGCCCATGGAAGAGCGCATTGCCGCGCTGCAGGCCCGCAACTGAGCCGCGCTGAGATGAAGAAAAAACCCGCTGCAAGGGGCCCTTGCAGCGGGTTTTTCTTTGGCGGTGGCGGGCTTCTGCTGCGCCCCTTAAAGCGCAGCCTCAGACGGGCGCTTGCGCTGCCGCGGCGCGCCCGATCAGCAGGCGAAACGGCAGCAGCATCAGCACGCCCACGCCGAGCTTGACGGCCAGATCG
>NZ_MWOM01000177.1:0-717 GCF_012931925.1 Acidovorax sp. SRB_24 | reverse complement strand
TTCGAAATACAGCCGCTCCACACTGCTTTCATCCCGGGTCTGTGGCACATGCGCTGGTTTTTTGGTGCTTTTGGTGGCCATCGGTGCAGTTGGTAGTGAGGGACAGTCTGGCAGGTTCGCCATCGCCCGCAGAGCCTGGCGGGCGGGGCAGGGTGGAGCAGGAGGCAGCGTGGGTGTGGGAGCTTGGTGCGGTTATCCGTGGCGCATTTTAGGTGTCGGCACCGTTGCTCCATAAGCCCAAACCACGGCTGCACAACATTACCACAGTGTCTGTTCAATGTTGTTGACGCATGTCGTCATAACTGTCTACACTTTGTGTATAGGTTGCATTTTACGCGGGAAAAGTACTCCGCCGAGGCTGAGACGCGGATGCCAACGGCTTCTGGATGCCTTCCTGCGTCCCAGGCCGGCGTGCCCCAGCCCTGATCCCCTCGCAACGTCACGAAGAATCCAAGGAGACACGGTATGAGCGATATGAGCATTGGCACCAGCCTGCGGTCCGTAGGACTGGACGACAAGTACACCGCGTCCGAAGGCACGGTGTACCTGACCGGCGTGCAGGCCCTGGTGCGCCTGCCGATGATGCAAAAGCGCCGCGACCGCACGGCCGGGCTCAACACCGCCGGCTACATCACCGGCTACCGCGGTTCGCCCCTGGGCACCTACGACGACCAGCTGGCCAAGGCGCGCAAGCACCTCGACGCGCACGACGTGGTG
>NZ_MWOM01000179.1:0-711 GCF_012931925.1 Acidovorax sp. SRB_24 | reverse complement strand
TTCGAAATACAGCCGCTCCACACTGCTTTCATCCCGGGTCTGTGGCACATGCGCTGGTTTTTTTTTGGTGCTTTTGGTGGCCATCGGTGCAGTCGGTAGTGAGAAAGAGTCGGGCGATTTGCCATCGCCCGCAAAGTCTGGCGGTCGCCGGAGGAAGCAGCGTGGGTGTGAGTGCTTGGACGCGGTTAACCGTGAGTATTTTAGGTGCCGGCACTTCTGCCCGGGACGCCCCAAACCACGGCTGCACAACATTACCACAGTGTCTGTTCAATGTTGTTGACTCATGTCGTTATAACTGTCTACACTTTGCGGGCGGTTGGATTTTATCCGGGAAAAGTGCATTGCTGACGCTGTGGCGCGTCAGCAGATTTACGTCTGGACGCCCTGCGGCGTTGCAAGCCGGCGTGCCCCGTCCTGATCCCCTCGCAACGACACGAAGAATCCAAGGAGAGAGACGGTATGAGTGACATGAGCATTGGTACCAGCCTGCGGGCCGTGGGCCTGGACGACAAGTACACCGCCAGCGAGGGCACGGTGTACCTGACCGGTGTGCAGGCGCTGGTGCGCCTGCCGATGATGCAAAAGCGCCGCGACCGCGCCGCCGGGCTCAACACCGCCGGCTACATCACCGGCTACCGCGGCTCGCCGCTGGGCACCTACGACGACCAGCTGGCCAAGGCGCGCAAGCACCTCGACGCGCACGACGTGGTG
>NZ_MWOM01000196.1:0-614 GCF_012931925.1 Acidovorax sp. SRB_24 | reverse complement strand
GCGCCAGTGCCTGCGCCCCGCCGCCGGGGCCGCCGGCTCGGCCACGCCCAGCGTGGACGCGCAGGTGGCGGCCAGCGTGCTCACCGCCTTCGCCCTCGGCCGGCTGCAGCGCTTCGCGCGCTCGGGCTTTCGGCGCCAGCCCACCGAGCACCTCGACGCCAGCCTGGCCCTGATGCTCTGAGCCTGGCGGCCGCCTCCCGTCCGACACGCCCGGCGCCGCCATGGCCCCGGGGTTTTTTGTGCCTGTACCGGCCGGTGGGGTACGGGCGCGCTCTGCGGGACATCCAGGGGCAGCGGTGCGAAGGCGGTACGCTATTTTTCCGAGGGAGTTTTGCGGGCGGTCGAATTTGCTGCAGAATAGAACGATCGTTCGTTTTTCTGGCTCTCCATGTCCCCAGCTTCCGGCCCCCTTCCTTTCCAGCGCACTGCGCATGTGCGCAGCCAGAGCGGGCGCGCGCTGCAAAAAGGCCAGCAGACCAAGGCCGTGATCGTTGAAGCCGCCCTGGGCCTGGCCACGCACATTGGCCTCGAGGGCCTGTCGATCGGGGCCCTGGCCGACATCACGGGCATGAGCAAGTCGGGCGTGTTCGCCCACTTTGGCTCGCGCGAGGAGC
>NZ_MWOM01000243.1:0-459 GCF_012931925.1 Acidovorax sp. SRB_24 | reverse complement strand
GGCTGTGGGGCGTTGCCTTGGCGGCAGCGGGGACGAGGGGCGGTAGGCTGGTTTTCATGGTTTTTGTGCGGAGCGACCACGGTATGCCGCCTCCCACTTTTATGATTCATTTTGAATGAATATTAACGGCAACCGTCTGCCAGGGCAACCTTCAACCCTTCCCGGGCGCCTGTGCCTTGCCGCGGCTCCAGCGGGTGCACGGGCGTGCGCGCGCCGCCAAAAAAGCAGCTGCCATTTAATTTGATAGCAACCAGCGCTTGCTCCATAAGCGCTGGACGATGATTTGACCTGAAATCGGTGCAGCGGTGCACAGCGGAGGTCGCACCGGCCACAAACGAAAAAACCTGCCAGCACATATGCAGGCAGGTTTTTTGCAAAGGTGGCGCGGGTGCGCCACGGCCGCGTTCAGACCTGGGCGTTTTTGTAGTTGGCGATGCCGTCCAGGATTTCCTTGTGCGC
>NZ_MWOM01000265.1:0-396 GCF_012931925.1 Acidovorax sp. SRB_24 | reverse complement strand
CGATCTGGCCGTCAAGCTCGGCGTGGGCGTGCTGATGCTGCTGCCGTTTCGCCTGCTGATCGGCCGCGCCGCGGCCGCGCAAGCGCCCGTCTGAATCTGGGCCCTTCTGCGCTCCAGCCGACAAAGGACGCGCAATCTGCCACCGCCAAAGAAAAAAGCCCGCTGCAAGGTGCCTTGCAGCGGGCTTTTTCAGGCTTCAGCGCAGGTCAGTTGCGGGCCTGCAGCGCGGCAATGCGCTCTTCCATCGGAGGGTGCGTGGAAAACAGCTTGCCGATGTTGCCCGTGATGCCCATCGCTTCCATGCTCTTGGGCAGCTCCGCCGGGTGCAGGCCCCCCAGGCGCGCCAGCGCGTTGATCATCGGTTGGCGCCGGCCCATCAGCTGCACCGCGCCCGCG
>NZ_MWOM01000241.1:0-461 GCF_012931925.1 Acidovorax sp. SRB_24 | reverse complement strand
CCAGGCGGCCGTGCTGGCCGTGCCCGACGCGGTGCGCGAAGAAGAGGTGCTGGCCTGCGTGGTGCTCGACCCCGCGGCTGCCGCCGACCTGGCGCACGCTGACGCGGCGCGCACCCTGCAGGACTTCTGCCTGCGCGAGCTGGCGTATTACAAGGCGCCAGGCTGGTGGTGGTTTGCGGACGAGATCCCGACCACGGGCACGCAGAAGATCCAGAAGCACCGTATCTTCCCGGCGGGGAGCGACCCGCGCACGCTGGCAGGGATGGTGGATTTGTGTGCGTTCAAGAAGCGGCAGAAGGGGTGATGGGGGGACTGGTTTTTTGATTGGCTTTGCGCGCTTTGCTGAGGGCGGAGGCCAGGATGTGCGCCCGGCGGCGCAGTAACTTTCTCTTGGTCGCCTGTATGGACCGCAGACATGGTGGACAGGTGTGCGAGGACATGGTGGACACCTGCGGGCGCCC
>NZ_MWOM01000344.1:0-272 GCF_012931925.1 Acidovorax sp. SRB_24 | reverse complement strand
CGTGATGGAGGCCATGAAGATGGAGCACACCATCGCCGCGCCGCGCGCGGGCGTGGTGCAGGAACTGCTCTATGCGCCCGGCGACCAGGTCATGGAAGGCGCAGAGCTGCTCAAGTTGGCCGCCGTAGCCGACGCAACTGCCTGAACTTGCCTGACCCGCACGACCGGGCCGGGCGCAATGCGCACCCCGGTGCGACAGCGCCCGGCCCGCGCAGGCGTTAACCTCGCACGCCATGAAAATCACTTTTTGCTGTACCGACACCAAATCCGAA
>NZ_MWOM01000357.1:0-254 GCF_012931925.1 Acidovorax sp. SRB_24 | reverse complement strand
CCACTTGAACGCATAGGCCAGCCCGACCCAGCTGAGGTACCCGATGGTCGTGCGGTCGATGCCGGCCTCGCGCAGCCAGAACGACAGCGTGCCCAGCACCAGCAACAGCGGCAGCCCCGCAGAAAACCCGAGCGTCAGCATGCGCAGGCTCGCGGGCTCGCGGTACACGCGCAGCGTCTGGCGCCAAGGCATGCGCGGCGGGCGCAGGGCGGCCGCATCGGCGGCGGGCTCGGCGCGGCGGGGGGCTGGCGCGG
>NZ_MWOM01000076.1:11272-16501 GCF_012931925.1 Acidovorax sp. SRB_24 | reverse complement strand
CTCCAGCCAGGGCGCGGGCGAATTCGAGGGCGTGCGCGCCTACCGCCGCGGCGACCCGCTTCAGCGCGTGGTCTGGAAGAAGGCCGCGCAGGCGCTGGCCGCCGGCACCGATGCCCTGGTCAGCCGCGACGCCGAACACCTGCAGCGCCACGAGCTGTGGTTCACACCCGAGCGCACCGGCCTGCCCGATCCCGAAGCGCGCCTGTCGCGCCTGGCCGCCTGGGTGCTGCTGGCCGAGCGCCTGGGCCTGGACTATGGCCTGCGCCTGCCCGGTACCGAGATCCCGCAGGGCAGCGGCGCAGCCCAGCAGCGGCGCTGCCTGGAGGCGCTGGCGCTCTTCTGAAGCAGCGGTTTGATATGAAAATGGCCTACAGCCCAATACCGGCAAGCGCGAGAAGCTATTCATTGAATAGCAACATTGCGCCCCTGCCGCAGCCCCCCGCCCGCCTGCCATGAGCCTGCGCCGGACCCTCGCTGCGCTGCCGCGCGACGCGCGCGACACGCTGTTCCTGCTGGTGGTGATCGCGTGGGTGATCGCACCGCAGGCCCTGCACCTGCCGGCGTGGGCCGGCGCGCTGGCCGCCCTGCTGCTGCTGTGGCGCGGCGCACTGGCCTGGCAGGGCCGCCCCCTGCCCGGGCGCTGGGCCGTGCTGCCCGTGGTGGCGCTGGCCGTGGGCGCCACGCTGCTCACGCACCGCACCCTGCTCGGGCGCGACGCGGGCACCACGCTGATCGTCGTGCTGCTGGGCCTCAAGACGCTGGAGGCGCGCGCGCGGCGCGATGCGCTGGTGATCTTCTTCCTGGGCTTCTTCACGGTGCTCAGCAACTTCTTCTATTCGCAATCGCTCGCCACCGCGGCCGCCATGCTCATCGCCCTGCTGGGACTGCTCACGGCGCTGGTCAATGCCCACATGCCGGTGGGCCGCCCACCCTTGGCGCTGGCGCTGCGCACGGCCGGCACCATGGCGCTGCTGGGCACGCCCATCATGCTGGCGCTGTTCCTGCTATTTCCGCGCATGGCGCCGCTGTGGGGCCTGCCCAGCGACGCGCTGACCGGGCGCAGCGGCCTGTCGGGCCAGATGGAGGTCGGCAGCATCGCCACACTGGCGCTCGACGACAGCGTGGCCCTGCGCGTGCTGTTCGACACGGCAGACAACGCGGCGCCGCCGGCGTCGCAGCTGTACTTCCGCGGCCCGGTGCTCTCGCGCTTTGACGGCCGCCAATGGCAGGCACCGGCCGGGCGCGGCGGCGCGGCCGGGCAGGACGCCGCCGGCATGCCCGCGCGCCTGCAGGTGCGCGGCGCGCCACTGCGCTACACCGTCACGCTCGAGCCGCACCAGCGCCCCTGGCTCATGGTGCTCGACGCGGCGCCCGAGCGCCCCGACATCGCCGGCATGGGCGCCGTCATGGCCCCCGACCTGCAGTGGCTGGCCACGCGCCCGGTCACCGACGTGCTGCGCTACAGCGCCACCAGCTACCCGCAGTTCCGCCATGGCCCGACGCGCGCCACGCCGCAATTGCGCGCACTGGTCGAGCTGCCCGCGGGCTTCAACCCGCGCACCCTGGCGCTGGCGCAGCAACTGCGCGCCGACCCGGCCGTGGCCCGCGGCGGCACGCCCGCGCTGGTGGATGCCGCGCTCACGCGCCTGCGCACCGGCGGCTACCAGTACACGCTCGAGCCCGGCGTCTACGGCGAGCACACCGCCGACGAATTCTGGTTCGACCGCAAGCAGGGCTTCTGCGAGCACATCGCCTCGGCCTTCGTGGTGCTGATGCGCGCCGCCGACGTGCCCGCACGCATCGTCACCGGCTACCAAGGCGGCGAGCGCAATCCGGTCGACGGCTACTGGACCGTGCGCCAAAGCGATGCCCACGCCTGGGCCGAGGTGTGGGTGGAAGGCCGCGGCTGGGTGCGCGTGGACCCGACGGGCGCCGTGGCGCCGGACCGCGTGGGCCAGTTCCGGCGCCTGCCGGCGCCGCGCGGCGTCCTCGGCGACGCCATGGGCAGCGTGCTCACCCCCGGCATAGCGCAGCGCCTGCGCGCCACCTGGGAGGCCGTGAACACCGGCTGGAACCAGTGGGTGCTGAACTACACGCAAAGCCGCCAGCTCGACCTGCTCAGAGCGCTCGGGTTCGGCGCGCCCAGCTGGCAGGACCTGGCGCGCGTGCTCGCGGGCCTGGTCGGCGCCGTGGCGCTGGCCGGCGCGCTCGGGGCGCTGTGGGAGCGCAGCCAGCACGACCCCTGGCTGCGCCTGCTCGCGCACGCGCGCCGGCGCCTGGCCCGCGCCGGGCTACCGCTGCCGGTCAGCATGCCGCCGCGCGCCATGGCCGCGCAGGCCGAGGCCCGCTTCGGCCCCGCCGCCAGCGCCGCCGGCGCATGGCTGCTGCGCTTGGAACAATGCCGCTATGCCGACGCCCGCACGGCGCCGGCGCAGCTCAAAATCCTGCAGCGCGAACTGCGCCGCCTGCGCTGGCCCACCGCCCGCACCCCATGATGCCCATGACCATGTTGAAGAAAATCCTCCAAACCACTCTTGTTTTCATAGCTGCCAGCGCTTTATGCACGGGCGCTACAGCCCAAAAACACCAAAAAAAATCGGTAGGCAAACCCGCCACGGCCCGCGCCGCCGAAGGCAGCACGCCCTACGCCAGCCGTGCCGACGCCATGGCGTTTGCCGACGACCTGGCCGAGCGCCGCGACCTCGACCGCGAATGGGTGCGCCAGGCCATTGGCCAGGCGCGCCTTTTGCCGCAGGTGCCGCGCCTCATGCTGCCGCCCGCCCAGGGCACGGCCAAGAACTGGCGCGCCTACCGCAGCCGCTTCATCGACCCGGTGCGCATCCGCGCGGGCGTGGCGTTCTGGCAGCAAAACCGCGCAGCGCTGGAGCGCGCCGAGCGCGAGTATGGCGTGCCGGCCGACATCATCGTCGGCATCATCGGGGTCGAAACGATCTACGGCCAGAACATGGGCAGCTTCCGCGTGATGGACGCGCTGGCCACGCTGGCCTTCGACTTTCCGGGCGCGCACCCGCGCGCGCCCGAGCGCACCGAGTTCTTCCGCCGCGAGCTCGAACAGTTCCTGAGCCTCACGCACCGCACCAACGTCGACCCCTTCGATCCGCGCGGCAGCTACGCCGGCGCCATGGGCCTGCCGCAGTTCATGCCATCGAGCTGGGTGCGCTACGCGGTGGACTTCGACGGCGACGGGCGCATCGACCTGTTTGGCAGCCCCGCAGACGCCATCGGCTCGGTCGCCAACTACTTCATCGCGCACGGCTGGACGCCGGGCATGGCACCCTACTACCCGGTCGAATTCGACACGGCGCGCGTGGACATGGACGCGCTGCTGGCGCCCGACATCCTGCCCACCTTCAGCGCCACCAGCATGGCCGCCAAGGGCGCCATCGTGCAGGGCGCGGGCGCGCAGCACGCGGGGGCGCTGGCGCTGGTCGAGCTTCAAAACGGCGACGACGCGCCGAGCTATGTGGCCGGCACCGAGAACTTCTACGCCATCACGCGCTACAACTGGTCGAGCTACTACGCGATGGCGGTGATCGAGCTGGGCCGCGAGGTGGCGGCCGCGCGCAGCCGCTGACATGCAGCCCGCTCTTTCAGACACCTGCCCATGACCGACACCACCGACCTGCCCCCGCTGGACGCCCCGCCACCGGGCCTGTACCGCCACTACAAGGGCGGCTGGTACGAGGTGCTGGGCGGCGCGCGCTGCAGCGAAACCCTGCAGGGCATGGCGCTGTACCGCGCGCTCTACGGCGAGGGACTTGAAGGCGGCGCGCTGTGGGTGCGGCCCGCCGCCATGTTCAGCGAAACCGGCGACTTCGGCGGCCGCCGCCAGCGCCGCTTCGTGCGCCACGACCCGGCCGGCGTGCCCTTGGCCGACCTGCCCACCGCGCGCGCACTCATCGCCCACCTGCGCGGCCTGGCACAACGCCGCGGCACGCCCCTGGACCATGCCCTGCGCCCGCCTCCGCCCGAGCCCGCCACCTGCTGCGGGCGCGGCTGCAACGGCTGCGTGTGGGAAGGGTTTTATGCCGCGCTCGGCCACTGGCGCGCCGATGCGCTGGCGCAGCTGCCGCGCTAGGGCCTGCGCGCCGGCGCCGTTCGGGCCACAATCTGCGGCTGCCGCGTGGCGTTGGCCCAGCCCTGCTGGTGCACCGCGCCGGCTGTTGGCCTCTTGTTGTCCTTGCCCCTTCCACCCATGCCTGTTGTCCTTCCTTCTCCGCCTGCCGCCGACGCCATCGTCCGCGTGCGCGGCGTGAGCAAAACCTACGCCGGCGGCTTCCAGGCGCTCAAGAACATCGACCTGGACATCCGCCGCGGCGAAATCTTCGCCCTGCTCGGCCCCAACGGCGCCGGCAAGACCACGCTAATCAGCGTCATCTGCGGCATCACCAACGCCAGCGAAGGCAGCGTCACGGCCGACGGCCACGACACCGTGCATGACTACCGCGCCGCGCGCTCTGCCATCGGCCTGGTGCCGCAGGAGCTGCACACCGACTCGTTCGAAACCGTGTGGGCCACGGTGAGCTTCAGCCGCGGGCTGTTCGGCAAGGCCCCCAACCCGGCGCTGATCGAGAAAATCCTCAAGGACCTCTCGCTCTGGGACAAGAAGGACACCAAGATCCTGGCCCTGTCGGGCGGCATGAAGCGCCGCGTGCTGATTGCCAAGGCGCTGTCGCACGAGCCGAAAATCCTGTTCCTTGACGAGCCCAGCGCCGGCGTGGACGTGGAGCTGCGCCACGACATGTGGCGCCTGGTGCGCGCGCTGCGCGACGCCGGCACCACCATCATCCTGACCACGCACTACATCGAGGAAGCCGAGGACATGGCCGACCGCATCGGTGTAATCCGCCAGGGCGAGCTGATCGTGGTGGAAGACAAAACCGTGCTGATGCGCAAGCTCGGCAAGAAGGAACTCACGCTCACGCTGCAGCACCCTATGGAGCGCGTGCCCGATGCGCTGGCGCGCTGGCCTTTGGTCCTGTCTGCCGACGGCCATGCGCTGAGCTACCGCTTCGACACCCAGCAGGAAGACACCGGCATCGCCGCGCTGCTGCGTGCGCTGGGCGAGCACGGCATCGACTTCAAGGACCTGCATTCGAGCGAGAGCTCGCTCGAAGACATCTTCGTCAGCCTGGTCCACGCACCGAAAGCACCCCAATGATGGGTTTCAACCTGCACGGCGTGCGCGCCATCTACCGCTTCGAGATG
>NZ_MWOM01000076.1:0-11145 GCF_012931925.1 Acidovorax sp. SRB_24 | reverse complement strand
GCGACGGCGCGGGTGTTCGTGCCGTACGAGATCGCGCACCCGGTGTGGATGGTGGGCTTTCTGCTGCTCACGGCCGTCACCTTCTGCCTGTTCGGCTTCCTCATCGGCCTGTGGGCCGACAGCTTTCAAAAGCTGCAGGTCATCCCGTTGCTGGTCATCACGCCGCTGACCTTTCTGGGTGGTGCGTTTTACAGTATCAACATGCTGCCGCCGCTGTGGCAGAAGGTGTCGCTGTTCAACCCGGTGGTCTACCTCATCAGCGGCCTGCGCTGGGCGTTTTACGGCCACGCCGACGTGCGCATCGGCGTGAGTGTGGCGATGACGCTGTGCTTCATGGCGGCCTGCCTGGCGGTGGTGTGGTGGGTGTTCAAGACCGGGCACCGCATCCGGCGCTGAGCCCGCAGGCTGTCTGCTACACCAGCCTGCGGATCGGCTTCTTGCGCCACACACCGCGGTAATACGCGGTTTGCAGGAGCAGCATGGCGGCAAAATTGATCGGGTACGCCATCCACACGCCGTTCAAACCGATGCGGTGGCTGAGCAGCCAGGCCGCCGGAATCTCCACGCACAGGATGCATGCAATGGCGATGCCGGTGGGCACCAGCACCAAACCGCTGGCGCGCATCACCCCTGACAGCACCGCCGCCATGCCAAACACGACCATGCTCCACAGCATGATGTGCAAGAGCGTCTGCGCCACCTCGATCACCGGCGCGCTGGTGATGAACACCCCCATCAGCGGGCGCGAAAACAGATAACCCAGCAACACCAGCGAGCCCGTCAGCACCAGATTCATCAGCAAGCCTGTGCGCGCAATCGCACCCAGCGCGGCCGCGCGCCCGGCGCCAATCGCCTGCGCGCCCAGGATGGAGGCGGTGATCGCAATCGAGATGGCCGGAAACTGCACATACGCCACCACCTGGTTCACCGCGCCATAGGCTGCCGTGGCGGCCGACCCATAGCCGTTGACCAGCGACAGCAGCACCAGCGACGAGATCGACACCACGATCATCTGCACCCCCGTGGGCATGCCGATGCGCAGCACCCCGCGCAGCAGCGCCAGGTCGATGCGCAAATGGCGTGCCAGGGCGCGCGTCGGCGCCAGCGGGCTGCCCAGGCGGCGCAGGCGCCAGCCCATCCACAGCGTGGCCACCGTGAACGACACCACCGTGGCCGCGGCCGCACTGGCCACGCCCATCTGCGGCAGGCCGCCCCAGCCGCGGATCAGCGCCGGCGTCAGCACCAGCCCCACGGCCGTCGAGATGCCCAGCGTGTAGAGCGGCGTGACCGTGTCGCCGACGCCGCGCAGCATGGCCGTCGAGAGCAGGAACACGAACAGTCCCGGCATGGCGATCAGCACAATGCGCGCGTAACGCGTGGCGTCGGGCAGGATGTCGGCCGGCGTGCCCAGCAGCGCCAGCATGGGCTGGGTGAACACGCCGCCAAACAGCGCCACCAGCAGCCCGAACGCGACCCCCACACTGAGGGTGGTGCCGGTGATGGCCTGGGCCTTGTCCACATGGCGTGCGCCCCAGGCCTGGCCGATCAGCACCGAGGCGCCGGCCCCCAGGCCGATGGTGAAGGCGATGAAGAAAAACAGCACCGGAAAAAAGCTGGACACCGCCGCCAGCGCCTGCACGCCCAGCATCTGCCCCAGGTAGACGTTGTTCAGCGTGCCCGACAGCGACTGCAGGATATTGCTGAGCAGCATGGGCGCCAAGAAGGCGGCAAAGGTCTTCCACAGCGGTGCCGCCGCCACGGCCTGCACTGCGTTATCAGCGCGCTGCATCGCCACCCCAGGAAGCGGCGGCCAGGGCCTGCAGGTAGGCGCCAATGTCCTCGGGCCACGCCGCCGCCAGCGCGGCAAAGCGCGCCTGGTCGCCCGCAAACAGCGCACGCGCGGCCTCTTCAAAACCCTCCAGGTTGCTGGCGATGGCGCTCATGAAACGGTAGGCAGCCTCGCGCGCTTCGCGCACGGTGTCCTGCCCCTGGTGGATGCGCCGCGCCTCCTCCACCAGCTTGCGCAGCGCCACCGAGGCGCCGCCGGGCTGGCGGTTAAGCCAGTCCCAGTGGCGCGGTAGCAGCGTTATCTCGCGCGCCACCACGCCCAACTTTGGCCGACCGACGCTGCGCGGGGCCTCGTCGCCGATTGCCGCGCCGGTGGGGGTCGGTGGGGGTGCACAAGGCACTTCTTCACGCAGATCGATGTCGATCAGCGCGCCGCTCAGGTCGTCGAAAAGCAGAACGCCCGAAGGGTCTGCGCGCTGGCGCAGCTGCGCCAGCACCTCGGCCTTCGCCCCGCGGGCGATACGCTCAAAGCCAGCGAAAGCAGTGACGGTGGTCAAGGGGGTGGGGATGGTGTGGTCTGGCATGTGGGGTTCTGGGTTCTGGCGATACGGGCAGCCTGATCGCCTGGCTGCGATGCAATGCACAAAGCCGGCATCGCCCGCTGAATTTCGGACACGCAGGCCGGTTCGAGCCGTTGCACCGCTGCCGCGCACAACGCACTGGCGGTCACGGCGGCCTCTTCCATCAGCCTTCGGCCGGCGGGCCGGATGAGAGCATAGCGATGGCCATCACCGCCCAAGCAGGCATCGCGTGCAGCCAGACCGATTTTTTCAAACTGAAGCAGTTTCCGGGTCAGGGCCGAGAGCGTCATGCCGAGCGCTTGCGCCAAATCGGCCATGGCGAGGCGGCCTCCAGGAGCATTCCCCAATCGGTGGAGCAACACGAAATCGCCAAAGCCCAGGCCGTGAAAGACGCCAAGGTCCTCGTCCATCTTCAGGCTGAGACGCGCGTGGGCGTGGCTGAGCGAGAGGCAAAACTCAAGGGCATCGAAAGCATGAAGGCTCATGATGGCGCTCCGTTGTAGCCGTCCTCGCCATGGCAGCGGTATTCCTCGCGCCACAGGGCGAGCAGGTGCTGCAATTCGGCGGCATAGTCGAAAAGCGGGTCATCCCGTTCCTTGATCCGGTCGATCACTTCAAAGCTGAATTGCGCCGCGCCAAACTCGATCCAGTCTTTTTGCAGCGGTTTGTTGCGATGCGATCGCAGGTTCAACTCGAAGCGATGGCGGTTCATCAGCCCTTCAAGATGGAGGCTACCGTCCACGTAAACGCGGCCGTTGACCTGGTTCCTGAGGATGAAAACGCCAGCGGGCGGCCGCGCTTCCTTGTACTGGCGGACCAGCATGCGGCGTGTTTCCGAGGACTTGCGCCGGGTATCGCCACGCTCAGGAGGAGGCAAAGGGGCAGGATGTGAATCAGGAGAGGTCATCCGATTTATTTTACCCGGGTTAAATTAAAATTGCAAATTACCCGGGTAAAAATACTCCAAACCTCTGCCCGCCCGGGCTTCCTGTTTGCACCATCCCAAGCAAAAATAGCCTCTATCGCTTATGCAGCAAGCGTTAGCAGCTATTCATTTTGAAAAGGCCGTTCTGCCTCAAAACCGTTGCATCTGGCCGGTCACGCGCTGCCACGGGTCGAGCTGCTGCGCCATGGCGGTGATCCGGCGGGTGCGCGCTCCATCGGGCACACAAGGCCATGGGCGCAAACGCCACGACATGCAGCGACTGCGCCGGCGCGATGGCCACGGTGCGGCTGGCACAGACGAACTTATCCCCGGCCACCGAGACGATGCGACGGCCGTCTTCCTTGAAAAATGCGCTGGTTTTCGCAAAAAAACAGATTGGCCAAGGCACCCACGGCCTGCAACCGGGGCAGCGCCTGGACGGCATAGCGGTCCAGCCACCGAACGCCTGATCGGCGCCCGCCAGGCCCAGGCCGTCCGAAACGCAGCCGCTACCAACATGGATGGAGGCCACTGCATTCCGTGCCTCGGGTGCGCTGCCAACACAGGCCCAGGGGCGACTTTGGCGCCGCCTTTCCCTTGTTCGCAATCCGTTGCGCGCACTCCACGGCTGCGCACAGGGCATGGGTGCAGGCACCCATGCCCTGGTTTCTCAGGGCCGCTGCATCTGGCAGCTGTGCGGCTGCTGCGCCTTGGCGGCGGGGATCTGGCGCACCACGCGAAAGCCGTAGCCCGAGCCTTCCACGTCGAACTTCACGCCGGGCTCGCCCTTCTTGTCCATCACGCCCACCGCCAGGCCCTGCTGGAATTGGTGGTCGGCCGCGCGCATGCTGCCGCCTTGCCCGGCCAGCTGCACATTCGCCGTCTCCATCTGACGGGCGACGGCCAGCACGTCGGTGCTGCCCGCGCGTTCGATGGACTGCGCGAGCGCCTCGACCATGAGCTGCATGCGCATGTGCACGTAGTCGTCCTGGGGCTTGGGAAAGCGCTCGCGAAACGACTGGTAGAAGGCCTCGCTTTGCAGGCTTTGCACATTGGGCAGCCAGTCGGCCACGGCCACGACCTTGCCCACGCCGGCGTCGCCAATGGCGGCCGGCGCCCCGAGCGCGTTGCCGTAGAAGGTGTAGAAGCTGCCGTCAAAACCGACCTCGCGCGCGGCCTTGACCAGCAGCGTCAGGTCGTTGCCCCAATTGCCCGTGACCACGGCCTGTGCACCGCTGGCCTTGATCTTGACGGCGTAGGGTGCGAAGTCCTTCACGCGGCCCACGGGGTGCAGCTCGTCGCCCACCACGGCCACGTCGGGACGCTGCGCGCTCAGCTGGCGCTTGGCCTCGCGCAGCACGGCCTGGCCGAAGCTGTAGTCCTGGCCGATCAGGTACACACTCTTGAGTGCCTTGTCCGCACGCACCACTTCCATGAGCGCGGCCATGCGCATGTCGGCATGGGCGTCGAAGCGGAAATGCCAGAAGCTGCACTTTTCGTTGGTGAGGATCGGGTCGACCGCCGAATAGTTGAGGAACAGCACGCGCTTGCCCGGGTCGCGCTCGTTGTGCTTGTTGATCGCGTCGAGCAGCGCCGCGGCCGTGGCCGAGGAGTTGCCCTGCATCACGATGCGGGCGCCGTCGTCGATGGCCGCGCGCAGGGCCGAGAGGGCCTCTTCGTTCTGGCCCTTGCTGTCGTAGCGCTGCAGCACCAGTGGCCGCGCGCCGCCGGCCGCTGCCGGCAGGGCCACGCCGCCACGCGCATTGACGCGGTCCACGGCCCAGAAGATGTTGCGGAACACCGCCTCGCCGGTGTTGGCGAAGGGGCCCGAGAGGCTTTCGATCAGCGCCACCTTGATGGGCGCGGCGGACGGGGCGACCACGGCCGAAGCGCCCGGCGTGGGCGCCTGCGCAAAGCTGGCCGAGAGGGCGGCAAGCGCCAATAGAGCCGCTGCGCCGGTTTTCAAGGCGGCGGGCTTGAATTTATTCATGGGAGTTTTTCCTTGAAATCAATGGCGGTGCACGCACTTGCCTAGCATGCGGCAACCACACCGGGAGCCGCGCAGTGTATAGGAGTAACCCTGATGATCTTCGCCCCCGTGGTGCGCCGCGCCGCCTATGCCACCCGCCTCCCGATGTCCGACCTGGCGCTGCAGCGTTTCCTGCGCGCCGCACTGGCCCGCCCCGCCGCCGCGCCTGGCTGCAGCGCTGCGCAAGACGAGAAAGCCATCACCTTGCAGCTCGATGTGCCCGGCCTGGCGCGCGAGCAACTGGACATCACGATCGACGGCGCCGTGGTGCGCGTGCGCAGCGTGGACGGTGCGCCGCGCCAGGTGCAGCGCGCCTGGGAATTGCCCGAAGCCATCGACGCCGCCGCGAGCGGCGCCAAGCTCGAGCATGGCGTGCTGACGCTCACGCTGGCCAAGTTGGCGCCGGTGAACCGTGCCACGCACTTGACCATCCAGTGACGGCACTGCGTTCGGCAAAGCTCCTGTTTCCGTAGCTTCATGCGCCCGGCCCTATTGGGCTTCGAGCGTTTTTCATTGGAATTTCTGCGCGCGGGCACAGCGGCCGCGGGGGTTGCGGTTTCGCCAGGGCGCGCGCATGATCGGCACGCGTCCAAAGCCCGCGTGGACACCGTCTTCCTTTCCTGCGGGCTCCAGGAGCGGACCATGGAACACCCCCCGGCCTCCACGCCCGGACAATTCAAGGCAGCCACCCGTGACGCCTGGGAAAGCGCCGCGCAGGGGTGGGACGCCCAGACCCCGCACATCCACCGCTGGCTCGCCGATGTCACCGACGTCATGCTCGCCGCGGCCCAGGTGCAGCCTGGCGCACGCGTGCTCGACGTGGCCGCCGGCGCCGGCGACCAGACGCTGGCCATCGCCCGCCGCGTGGAGCCCGGTGGCCAGGTGCTGGCGACGGACATTTCGCCCGCCATCCTGGCCCTGGCCGAGCGCCAGGCCGTGAACGCCGGCCTGGGCCAGGTGCAAACCAAGGTCGCCGACGCCGAGCACCTGGACCTCGCCGGCGCAGACTTCGACGCCGCGATCTGCCGCCTCGGGCTTATGTTCTGCCCCGACCCGCTCGCGGCGCTGCGCGAAATGCACGCGGCGCTCAAACCGGGAGGCCACGCCTGCACCCTGGTGTTCGCCCCGCCGCAGGACAACCCCTGCATGGCCCTCGTCGCCGCCACAGCGCTGCGCCATTCCGGGAAGCCGCCACGCGACCCGTACCAGCCGGGCACGCTGTTCAGCCTGGGCAAGCCAGGCCTGATCGACGCGCTGTTTGCGCAGGCAGGCTTCACCGGCGTGCGCACTACTGCGGTGCCAGCGGTGTTTCGCTTGCCGTCCAGCGCGGCCTTTCTCGACTTCATCCGCACGTCGGCCGCACCCATCCGGCAACTGCTGGCCCCGCTGGACGCGGACGCCCGTGCAGCGGCCTGGCATGACATGCAGACGCAGCTCGACGTGTTCCAGGGCGCCAACGGCTGGGAGGGGCCGAACACGCTGCTGTTGACCGTGGGGCGTCGCGCGCCGGATTGAGGCCCGGCCTCGACCTCAGACCGCGGCGGCGCTCCCCGGCGCAATCGCATCGAGCGGCCAGCGCGGCTTGACGTCAAACGCATAGTCGCGGTTGGCCTGCTGCTGCCCCGACTGCAGGCGCATGGCGGCGGCCAGGGCGATCATGGCGCCGTTGTCGGTGCACAGGTGCAGCTCGGGGTAGTGCACGCGCACGCCGAGCCGGGCGCAGGCGGCGTCGAGCTGCGTGCGCAGCAGGCGGTTGGCCCCCACGCCGCCGGCCACGACGATGCGCCGCAGGCCGGTCTCCTTCAACGCTGCCAGCGACTTCTTGACCAGCACCTCGACGATGGCGGCCTGCGTGCTGGCGGCCAGGTCGGCCTTGCGCGCCTCCAGGTCGTCGCCCAGCTTCTTGGCCTGCGTCATCACGGCCGTCTTCAGGCCGGCAAACGAGAAGTCGAGGTTGCCGCTGTGCAGCAGCGGGCGCGGCAGCTTGAACGCCGCCGGATCGCCCTGCTCGGCCAGCCGCGACAGCGCCGGGCCGCCCGGGTAGCCCAGGCCCATGAGCTTGGCCGACTTGTCGAACGCCTCGCCCGCGGCGTCGTCGATGGTCTCGCCCAGGATGGCATAGCGGCCCACGCCGTCCACGCGCATCAGCTGCGTGTGGCCGCCCGAGACCAGCAGCGCCACAAAAGGGAACTCGGGCGGGTCGGCGCTCAAGAACGGCGACAGCAGATGGCCCTCGAGGTGGTGCACGCCCAGCACGGGCCTGTCCAGCGCCGCGCCCAGGGCGCACGCCACGCCCGCGCCGACCAGCAGCGCGCCGGCCAGGCCGGGCCCGCGCGTGTAGGCCACCACGTCCACCTCGGAAAGCGCCCGGCCCGACTCGGCCAGCACCGCTTCGGTCAGCGGCAGCACACGGCGGATGTGGTCGCGGCTGGCCAGTTCGGGCACCACACCGCCGTAGGCCTGGTGCATCTCAATCTGGCTGTGCAGCGCATGCGCCAGCAACGTGGGCACGCGCGCCCCGGCATGCGCCTGCACGAGCGCCACGCCGGTTTCGTCACACGAGGATTCGATGCCTAGCACCAGGAAATTTGTCTGCACGATGGAGGTCCTTCAAGGGGCGCCAGTGTAGGGCGAGCCCCAAGTGGCCGTCCACGCCATGGGACAATCCCGCACATGAATCCGGAACAGTACGTCCAGCAAAAAGCCGCCGCCTCGGGCAGCAGCTTCTATTACGCCTTCCTGTTCCTGCCCCGCCCCCGGCGCGCGGCGATCACGGCTTTTTATGCGTTTTGCCGCGAGATCGATGATGTTGTCGATGAAGTCAGCGACTCAGGCGTCGCGCGCACCAAGCTCGCCTGGTGGCAGGGCGAGGTGGCGCAGTCCTTCAAGGGCCAGCCCACGCACCCCGTGATGCAGGCGCTGATGCCGCACGCCAGCACCTACCAGATCGAGCAACGCCACCTGCAGGCCGTGATCGAGGGCTGCGTCATGGACCTGGACCAGACGCGCTACCTCGACTACGCGGGCCTGCAGCGCTACTGCCACCTGGTGGCCGGCGTGGTGGGCGAGGTGGCGGCGCAGATCTTCGGCCAGACCGATCCGGGCACCACCGCGTACGCGCACCGCCTGGGCCAGGCGCTGCAGCTCACCAACATCCTGCGCGACGTGGGCGAGGACGCCCTGCGCGGGCGCATCTATTTGCCCGTCAACGAGCTGCAGCAGTTCGATGTGAAGGCGCACGAGATCCTCAAGCGCGAATACTCCGAGCGCTTCACCGCGCTGATGCGCTTCCAGGCCGAACGCGCGCACCGCCTCTACGGCGAGGCGCTGGCGCTCCTGCCGGCCGCCGACCGGCGCGCGCAAAAACCCGGCCTGATGATGGCCAGCATCTACCGCACGCTGCTCACCGAGATCGAGCGCGACAACTTCCAGGTGCTGCACCAGCGCGTGAGCCTGACGCCGCTGCGCAAGTTCTGGCTGGCCTGGAAGATGCAGGCGCTCGGGCGGATGTGAGCCATGCACATTGCCATCATCGGCGCCGGCTGGGCCGGCATGGCGGCGGCCATCGCCGCCGTCGAGGCCGGCCACCACGCCACGGTTTTTGAAGCCGCCCGCAGCGTCGGCGGGCGCGCCCGGGCCGTTCTGGCCTCGGACGTGGACGGCGCCCCGCTGCGGCTCGACAACGGCCAGCACATCCTGATCGGCGCCTACGCCGAGTCGCTGCGCCTGATGCGCCAGGTCGGCGTGGACCCCGACGCCGCGCTGCTGCGCCTGCCGCTGGCGCTGCGCTTTGCCGACGGCAGCGGCCTGCAGTGGCCCGAGCTGCCGCCGCCCTGGGACGCCGTGGTCGGCATCGCGCGTGCGCGCGGCTGGCACTGGCGCGACCGGCTGGCGCTGCTGCGCACGGCCCACGCCTGGCAGCGCGCGCGCTTTGCCTGCGCGCCGCAGCTGTCGGTGGCCGCGCTGTGCACGGCCTTGCCGCCCCGGCTGGTGGCCGAATTCATCGACCCGCTGTGCGTGGCCGCGCTGAACACGCCGGCGGACCAGGCCAGCGGCCAGGTCTTCTTGCGCGTGCTGCAAGACAGCCTGTTTGGCGGGCGCGGCGGCTCCTACCTGCTGCTGCCGCGCGTGGACCTGGGCGAAGTGTTTCCCGAAGCCGCGGCGCGCTGGCTGCGCGCCCAGGGCGCCATCGTGCGCACCGGCCTGCGCGTGCAGGCGGTGCTGGCCGCGCCGCAGGGCGGCTGGAGCGTGGACGGCACCCTGTTCGACGCAGTGGTGCTGGCGGCACCGAGCACCGAGGCCGCGCGCCTCGTCTCACACTGCGCGCAGACGGCGCCGTTTTCGATGGCGGTGCCGATGTGCGACTGGGCCGCCTGCGCGCAGGCGCTGCGCTTTGAGACCATCACCACGGTCTATGCGCAGGGCCCGGTGCGCCCCGATGGCCTGCTGCTGGCCGCGCCCATGCTGGCCCTGCGCAGCCACGCCGACCACCCGGCGCAATTCGTCTTCGACCGTGGCCAGCTCGGCGGCCCGGCCGGCCTGCTGGCCTTCGTCGTCAGCACCAGCCAGGGCGAGCGTGCGCAACTGGAGCAGCAGGTGCTACGGCAGGCACGGGCCGAACTGGGCCTGGCCGATCTGCGCGCCGTGCAGACCGTGGTCGAAAAGCGCGCCACGTTTGCCTGCACCCCGGGCCTGCAGCGCCCCGCCGCGCAGATCGCACCGGGCCTGTGGGCCTGTGGCGACTACATTGCCGGACCTTACCCCGCGACGCTGGAAGGCGCGGCGCGCAGCGGCACCGAGGCGGGACGGAGCGTGGGCGGCAACGCCAGCGCGTGACGCGCCCACCCGGCGCGCAGCGCCGTGCGCGGCACCTTTTCCGCGCCACTGGACAGGCGGCGCTGCCGCCTTGCCCACCCCCGCTGCCCATCGGCCGCCATGGACGCCGTCCAGCACCAAATGCCGGATGAAAGGCCCCGTACACCGATTTTTGTCGTGTTTATGTTAAGGTTGTTGCGTTTTTGACACTTTCAGGCCACCTGCTTTTGCGTGGCCTTTGCGGCGCTGCAGCGCCGTCGCCGTGCGCACACCGTGCGCCACCTTTCCATGCCAGGCGGCGTGTATCGGTTGCCAATGTTCCCTGAACGCTGCGCCTCCACCGATCCCGCCCTGCCGTGGCGCCAGGAAGCTGGCGCCGACTGCCCTTCGGGCCTGGCCCTCGCGGCTGTGGACTCGCCCCTGCGGCGATCGCGGCCACCCATGTCCTTCGTTCGGCTGCCGCCTCGCGACAGGGACTGCGGCCGTCTTGGCGGCCGCTTCAACCACAGGAGAACCCCACCCATGAAACAACGCATCGCCATCCTCGGCGCCGGCCCCAGCGGCCTGGCGCAACTGCGCGCTTTTGAGGCGGCCGGCAAGGCCGGGGAAGAGCTGCCCGACATCGTTTGCTATGAAAAACAAAGCGACCTGGGCGGCATGTGGAACTACACCTGGCGCACCGGACTGGATGCGCACGGCGAGCCGGTGCACGGCAGCATGTACCGCTACCTGTGGTCCAACGGCCCCAAGGAGTGCCTGGAGTTTGCCGACTACAGCTTTGAGCAGCATTTCGGCAAGCCCATTGCCTCGTACCCGCCGCGCGCCGTGCTGCGCGACTACATCATGGGCCGGATCGAGAAAAGCGACCTGCGCCGCTGCATCCGCTTCAACATGGCGGTGCAATGGGTGTCGTACAGCGAAGAAACCGGCAAATTCTCGGTGACCGTGCGCGACATGAAGGCCGACGCGCTGTCGACCGAGGAATTCGATTACGTGGTGGTGGCGAC
>NZ_MWOM01000007.1:90607-114037 GCF_012931925.1 Acidovorax sp. SRB_24 | reverse complement strand
GGTAATCCCCCCGCAAATTCAATGCGCTGAGAAGTAGAGACTCTCACAGGAGAATCTCTACCATGAAGAAATCGCGTTTCACCGACAGCCAGATCATCGACGCGCTCAAGCGGGCTGAGGCCGGTCTGACGGTCCCCGAGCTCTGCCGCGAACTGGGCATCAGCGCGGCGACGTTCTACAAGTGGCGCGCCAAGTTCGGCGGCATGGATGCGTCGCTCATGGCCCGCATGAAGGAGCTGGAGGAGGAGAACCGGCGGCTGCGCAAGATGTACGTCGAGGAGAAACTCAAGGCCGAGGTCGTCGCGGAGGCACTCGCAAAAAAGTGGTGAAGCCATCTCGCCGACGCGAGATGGCGCAACGAGCAGTGCAGCAGCGCGGCCTGTCGATCCGGGCGGCTTGCCAGGCCTTCCAGATCAGCCAGGCCTGCTATCGCTACGAGGCCCGCCGCGGCATCGAGGACGATGAGATCGCCCAGTGGCTGCTGCGCCTGACCGACAACAACCGCAACTGGGGCTTCGGGCTGTGCTTCCTGCACCTGCGCAACGTGCGCCGTTTCCCCTGGAACCACAAGCGCGTGTACCGGATTTACCGGGAGCTGGAACTGAACCTGCGCATCAAGCCGCGCAAGCGCCTAGTGCGCGAGAAGCCCGAGCCGCTGACGGTGCCCGAGCACTGCAACGAGGTCTGGTCGATGGACTTCATGCACGACCAGCTGGAAGACGGCCGCAGCATCCGGCTGCTCAACGTGATCGACGACTTCAACCGCGAGGCCCTGGGCATCGAGGTGGACTTCTCACTGCCGTCGCATCGCGTGATCAGAACGCTGGCGCAGATCATGGCCTGGCGCGGCAAGCCTCAGGTGATTCGCTGCGACAACGGGCCGGAGTACATCAGCGCCACGCTGCTGAACTGGGCTAGCACGCGGGGCATCCACATCGAGCACATCCAGCCTGGCAAGCCCCAACAGAACGCCTATGTGGAGCGCTTCAACAGGACAGTCCGCTACGAGTGGCTGTCGCAGTACCATTGGTCCGGCCTTGATGAGGTCCGGGAGTACGCCACGCAATGGATGTGGCGGTACAACCATGAACGCCCAAACATGGCCTTGGGCGGCATCACCCCGAAACAGCGGCTGGCCATGGTCGCATAGCTCTACTTCTCGGAGCAGCGGATTTCGGGGGGATTACCACACCTTCTGCCTGGTTACCAGCGACTCCGCTTTTGCCCACCCGACCTAAGTCGACCTGGAGCAGGCGCATCGCGCGGTACCGGATATTTATGGGCCTGGTCCTCCGTTCAGCCGATTGGGCGGAACTGCAGATGTGCGCAACGTCAACGATGCCACGACAAAGGGTGATAACTCCTAGAGAGAGTTGCGCATCGTTTATTTTAGTTTTTGTTGTCTTTTATGTGTCTGGACAACAAAATTACAAAAACCGATGATTGCGGCCATGACAAACACTCCAAAACCAATTGGACGGCCTACCTTTCGCATCGATGCAACAAGGCTTCGTGACTTGCGCAAAGAAGCCGGCCTTACGCAACGGGCACTGGCAGAGAAAGCCAACGCCCTCGCCGGTAAACATAGTGCCAGCAATGAAGTCTTGAAAAACACAGCTCAACGCTGGGAAAGCACGGGCGCTGTGCCGCGTGAGATGGCGGAGGCCGTGGCCGAGGTGTTGGGTACAACGGTGTCGGTGTTACAGGGTGAAGCCCCACAACCGGCTTCGAACATGGTGGACGAGTTTGAGCGTCTCATTCTTGCCAGAGTGGCCGCCGGCTCATGCCCAGAACTGGTTGATGCTCTCGACAGAGCTGGGCGGAATTCCGCAGACGTTGAAAAAGCTGAACGGTCACTGGCGACCTCCTTGTCGAGTCAACTAGAGATTGCTCAGTTGACCCAGGCGTCGGAGCTCTTCGATGAGGTGGCGTTGCTCACGGGGCTTACGGTTGCGCACTTGCGCAAGCCGATGAGCCATGGCGGCTTCTGGCTGTTGGTGGGAACGGGATTTGCTGGCCCGGAACGGTGCGAGATTCTGTCCGGAGTGACGGAGGTGACGTCGGAAGTGAGAGCTGAGCTGGCCCGCCATTTTGAACACAACGGTCAGCGCGATTCAAAGGCTACGTTTTGTGAAGAAGCGCCCTGGTTTCGTGTCACGCTCATGGACGCCCGTATGGGCATGAATCGCGTACTGCGTTTTGTACGGTGCCAGCCAAACGAAAACGGACTTCAGTGGACCTCCCCGACTTGGCTCGACCGGTTTTGGATCGGTGAGCTTCCGGGGAATGCGTACTTGCATGCGAGTTTTGTCACTGGATTTGACGGTGTCCAGGTACCGTCCAAGGTCACCAATCTCCGCCTCGCCGTTCTAAAACATCCGGTGTACGACCCGAATGTACCGTTTGAGATGAACCGTCCGGACGACATGGTTGCAGTTACCCGAGGTGACCTTGATGAGTTGCCTGACCGCACCATGAAGATGTTTGAGAAAGAGCGTCAAACGCATTTCTTGGTACTTAACCGGCTAAGAGCTGGTCTCTGGGAGGTACTTAAACCGCTTCTCTCAGAATGGCCGCTAGAGTTCTGGCGCATTTCCAAAACCCAGACACGTATCGACGTTCACTTGGAGCTGCCACTGCGGGCCTTAATGCAACTCCAAACTCCGACGAGGCAGGGAAACATCTTCAGCATCGTTTTGGTTGAAGAGTTAAACGGTCGCCTGATACGTACGCCTTGGAACCCGGATGGTGTTTCGCATGTCTTCGAGACGCTAGAGCTTGAGTTCAACGGTGCGCGTACGGCACGGCCTGACATTGGCCAGCCGGCCCCTCAGGCCTAAACATCAAACGTAGTTTTCGAGTGGCACGGGGTGTTCGTCCCGGGTTCGGTGCCGCTCGCCTATTTTTCCGGGACTAGGAGATTTGATATGTCGAACACACCACCAAACGGACCAAGCAAGACTGGCGGGCCTTCCGGAGGCGGCCGCGGAAACAACCCGCCAAAGGGCAAGTAAGGCTTGAAGCACCTGTGGGTTCACTTGCAGGTGCTTCTCTCGACGATCACAGGCAATTGCCAGACACATAAGCCAGCGTGTTGCTGACTAGCTGTCTTCTTGTACATATGCCAATCGCAGGAATCGTTATGAGCCTTCAGAAACACGAACGAGAGACGTTACGCGCGTTGAACAAAAGATGGCCGGAGATGCGCTTTCGAATCGTGCCTGCGGGCCGCCATCCACAGCTGGTTGCCCAATGTGGCCACACTGTGGTCAAGCTAGCTATATCCTCGTCTCCGGCATGTGCGGACCATGTTCCTCAGCTGGCCCTACAGCAGTTGCGACGGAGTTTCCGGCTGCGGGGCATTGAATTGCCAACACTCTGACGGCGAGTAAAACACCATGGCGTGCACGCGAAATGCGGACCGCTGGTACCTGCGGCCTTCGCGCACTTCAACCAGTGGCATCCGCACTCGTCGCTGAAGATGTGCTCTCCCCCGAAGGTTCAGGCGGCAGCAGGCCACACAGGTGCCCCAGGATCATCGACGGACCAGGCGCTTTATTGCGACTAGGACGGGGCCGGGAATACGGGGGCAGCATCAAGGCCAATCGGAGCAATTCAATGGATCGCGGTACGAGGTACGGTTCTACCTGGCTACGATGGTCGTACAAGAATGGCGTACTGTTGTGATGGGTCTTCAGGCTATCAACGTTGGGGCATTTTTGTAATTCACCAATTGCGCGATCTCCGATATACGCTTGGACTGGAGCGATACTTTTCGCAGAGATTTACCAAGAATTGCGTGATTTGGGACTGGTCAAGCCTATGAAATGGCCATAGCATTTCAGCCAGTTCCTAGAGCGCTACATCTCGCCGCCTCCCGTGTGCGGCATGACCCCTTTTTATGAAAGGGGTGCAAAGATGAGCAGCATTGTTTTAGGGACGCGAGTTCTTTCAGTTCGATCCGTTTTAGCTCTTAAGCCGGGATCGCCTCCATACTCGCTCGGGCTTGACGTGCACCTCGACAAGCCCGTCGCCCAGGATGTCGACCTTCTCCGCGCCCAAGGCGGACAGGCAAAGAAGGAAGAAGCCCGCATCAAAGGTGCCTCGGTTTATCCGCCTCGAGAGCGTCTTCGGCTCAACCTCCACCCCGTACTCCGACAGCAGTTCTGCAAGCTCACGAGAGTTCATCGCCCGCTGAGCCACCGCATCCTGCAGAACTTCGCGGGCGAACCTCTGCCACGGGTCAGTTTTCGCCTCCGTCGCAGGCTCTTCTGGAAATTTTTCCGAGGTCTGGGTCATTTCGAAATCACGCTGATTCGCTTCGATTTTTTGCGGAAAAGCGCCCTTGAATCTTACTCGGAAGAGCGTCAAAAATGTCACCCCACGCTTTTCCAACGCTTTACTACTGACGACGGAGGATTCACCGAGGTTGAGGTTTGACCCGATCACCAGAAACTAAGAGACGTAGGAGAGAAGCGTGGGACGTAAATATGCGTGGACTGAGAAAAAGATAGCTGAGTGGCAGGCCCAGGGCTACGGGGAAGGCCGTGGCGAAGGCTACAAGCCGTGGCTGGAGATTGCCGATTTCAGTAGTCGCGGGCGATCCAGGCGCGTCTGGGGTCTTAAAACGCATCGAATCCACCACCTGTTCTCTGACGTGGAGTACGACATCTTTCTGGCGTCCGAATGGTCCAGGTCGGTGATCGACATTCGCGAGCAGTACCCACTTGACCGCGAATTGACTCAGACCATCGCTCAACAGCTCAAGATTCGCCACCCCCATTACCCGGGCACGCATGTTCCGACTGTCATGACCGTCGACTTCCTGCTGACCGTCACCAAGGACGGCAAGGAAACCTTCATGGCCGTCAATGGCAAACGTGACGAGGAGGCTGAAGACGCCAACTCTCTCGAAAAACTCGAAATTCAGCGTACCTACTTTGAACAGCTGGAATACCCGCATCACCTCATGTACCACTCCCAGCTCCCCAGTCAGAAGGTCAAGAACCTGGAATGGATTCGAGACGCCCAGCTCAAGGACGGCGAATCCGAACCGCGGGAGGGTTATTTCTCCGCTCTCTGCGCCCGCATGAGCACTGAGCTGAACACCCCCACTGGCGTGGAAATGCCCTTGGCGGCTTACTGCCGGTCATTCGACGAACGCCATGGCCTGGAGCGTGGGACGGGATTGCGTGTTGCGCGCATGCTGATGCAGGAACGCGCGCTGATGTTCAATCTGGAGTCCGCGGACCTGAGCCAGGCCACGATTGGAGCGTTCGTGATGACGTCTCGGTCTGGTCAGTTGCGTGCAGTAGGTGGTGCGTGATGCTGTTCATGAACGATGTTTTCGAACTTGATGGCGTACGTATGCGCCTGCTTCATGCCGATGTGCCCGCCAACGTCGCATGGTGCATCAGCTTGGCCAGCGCCATAGCATGGCCGGTAAGCATTCCCTACGCGCAGATCGCCAATTTGACCTGCGCTCCCGAAAAAGACGTGTCCCACAAGACGCATTCCGAAGCTTGCCGCCGCAAATGCGCCGAGGCGTGGGCCCGCCTGGAACCATTGCTGCAAAAGCACGGCAACGGCCTTTTTGACCCTAGGACACGAAACCACGCTATCGAGGAATATGCGCAGGAGCGCAAGTGCGCCCAAGGCACGCTCCGTAAAGACCTGCGCCGATACTGGCAGCGCGGCCAAAGTGAACTAGCCCTCATGCCTGGCTACGATAAATCTGGTCGTCCAAAAAAACCGGCCGGCGATGTGGTGTTGGAGATCACTGCCGGCCGTGGACGTCCGCCCGATGCGGGCCACGGCATCTTTCAAGTGACATCCTCAGACATTGCCCACATGAAACAGGTCATCGAAAGTATGTACTTGAAAGATAACCGCAAGACGACGGTTGACGCTCACACTGAGCTGATACAGAAGCACTACCGGTACGAGGACGGTAACCAACAGCTCTTCGTCAATCCGCCTGGCAGCCGTCCTTCTCTTCGGCAGTTTCGTCACTTTCTACACACGAACTACGACGTCGAAGTTCGGCTTCGCAGCCGCGAAGGGAACTCGGACTACGAACGTGAGCACCGCAAAGTCTTGGGCACGGTGCTGGCGGACTGCCAAGGTGTCGGTCACTTCTACGAAATTGACGCCACCATCGTCGACATCTTCCTCGTCAGTCGCGAAGACCCCAACAAAATCATCGGCAAGCCAACCCTATATCTCATTATCGACCGCAAGTCGCGGCTCATCGTCGGGTTCTATTTCGGGCTTGAAAGCGCGAGTTGGAACGCCGCACTGCAGGCAATTCTTAGCATTTCGGAGAACAAGCGCTCGCTATGTGAGCGATATGGTGTTGAGTACGACCCCGAGGACTGGCCTGCACATGCGGTCTTCCCACGGGAGTTCCTGGCAGACCGTGGAGACATGATCTCTCACGCCAGCAGCAACGTCGTTGATGGCCTTCAAGTCACTGTCACCAACCTGCCAAGTAAACGGCCAGATTGGAAGCCTCTGGTCGAGTGCGGATTCCGTCTGATGCACGCCACGTTGCGTCCTATTGCTCCGGCATATGACCCGCCATCGAATGCAACCCGGCGTCGCGGTAAGCATTATGAAAAGGATGCCTGCCTCAATGTGATGGATTTTGGCCACCTGATATTGAACGCCATCATCGCGCACAACCGACGTCATATTCTCAACTACCCCCTGAATCCCGCCGAGCTTGCATCTGACGTAAAGCCCTGTCCGACTGCGCTCTGGAACCACGACATCGTTTCGCGTTCTGGCCTTCTGACACGCTACTCTGAGGAAAAGGTTCGCTTCTCTCTGCTCCGCAAGGAAACGGCCACAGTGACCGAGCACGGGGTCGAGTTCCGAGGCTGCTACTACAGCTTCCAGCAGGCATTGACTCAAAAGTGGTTTGAGACTGCACGCAAACGCAGGTTCAAGGTTGTTGTGTCTTTTGACCCGCGCCTGGTCAACCAAATCTATGTTCATGCGCTGAATGGGAAAGGTGAGCCCCAGATCGCCGATCTGACCGCGCGCAGTCGGAACTACGTCGGCTACAGCTTCGAAGAAGTCCGGTACTACGAGTTGCTGCGCCAGGAGGTTCGCCTGCAATCTGAACAGCAGCGTCTTGAAAACAGTATTGAGTTCAGAGACCGAACGCAACAGATGATTGCCGATGCAAAAGGGCGACTGAAATCTGTTGGAAAGTCATCACGCTCAGCTCGCAGAGCAGACATCAAACCAGCCCGCAACGAGGAGCTCGCTCAGGAGCGGCAGCAACAGGCGAGGCTTCAACCGCCGCCCGCTGAGGCAGTGCCGGATACCGCCACAGCCAAATCCCCCTCCACTGGCAGTGCTCCTCCCGATCACTCCAGTCGTCTTGCCGCTATTCGCGACCGCATGAGAGCGTAAATCCCTACCAGCGTCCCATTCATATGAGTCAAATACTGCCCGCGCCCCACATCGTTTCTGCTCGCTACGTCGAACAGCGTCTGCCTCAGTTCAAGGGAAACCCGCTGGTTGAAGCCCTTCCCCCGTCCATGACCGACCAGGGTCTCATGGAGGCCATTACGCTCATGCCAGATTTCGACGTTGCGCAGCGGGGATGGGAAGATTCCGAGCGTCTGATGATGCTGGAGACGCTCCTGAACTTCATGATGCCCATGTATCGACATACCGAGTTGGGCAGGGCGCTGGACTCTATGTTGCGCGCTGGCTATGTCGGTCGTGCGCCTAAAACACCAGGGCACTCCAAGATTTTCCAGTCCATCTATGAGAAGCAGATCGCTGGGCAGACGTTCACTCAAGCCTCGAACTCCCGAACGCCACAGTTATCAACTGCGCTCATTGGGATTTCCGGCATGGGCAAGACCACCACGGTTCACCGTTGGGCTGCCCACCTGCCTAAGGTGATCTATCACCCCGACTACAACCTCTATCAAATACCGGTCTTGCACATTGAGATGCCATCCGATGGCTCGTCGATCAAGGGCTTGGCACACGGCATTCTTCAGAAAGTAGACGAGCTGGTTCCGGGGGCCAACTACTACGACATGTATGCCCAGAAGGGGCGCACAGGTGCAGACACGTTGATGCGAGGGGTCGCCCGCATCATGAACCTACACCTAGTCGGATTGCTCATCTGCGATGAAGTCCAGAACCTGGCGAACTCCCCAAAAGGAAGCCAGACGCTCATGACCGAGCTGGTCTCAGCGTGTAACGACCTGAAGGTTCCTATCCTGTTCGTCGGCACAAACAAGGCAGCTAAAGTGCTCAGCACGGATTTCCGGCAGTCTCGTCGCTCTAGTGGACATGGCATCGCGCATTGGGATCGCTTACATCCAGGCACCGCTGCGGAGCCCAGTGAGTGGGATGTGTTCCTTGACATCCTCTGGCAATTTCAATGGGTCAAAAACCCCGCCGGGCTTAATTCGCTGCTGAGCCACCATATGTTTGAGTGCAGCCAGGGCGTCATTGACATCGCCATCAAACTGTTTGCTGCCGCCCAGGCACGTGCCATTCTCGATGGCTCTGAAACATTGACCCCGGAGTTGCTGCTGGATGTCTACAGCGAGGACTTCCCGTTGATACACCCGATGATTGAGGCGCTGCGGACTGACAACTATGAAATGCTGTGCAAATACGATGACATTGCGCCGCTGAATCTGAAGCAGCACCTTGAGAACGCACAGCGCAAGCTAAACTTATTGAAGTCCTCGCTCTACAGTGTCAAAGCTGGCAGCGAAACTTTCGTACCTAGGCTCTCAGCAGGACTGCAGGCCGTGGGGGCTGCTGCTGCAGAAGCGGACACGCTTGCCGCTGAGATCGCGAGCGCGAGCCCCGACGCGAACTTGGCTCAGGCCTTGAAGCAAGCAGCGGCAGCTCTAACCAAGCCACAACCCGTCAAACGACAGTCGAAAAGCAAGGTTGTGGTGGAGCTTCCTGTAGATCGGTTCGATGCTCGCCCTAACGACTACAGGCGGGCCATCGCGCATGCCAAGGCCAACAACGTGACCGTGCTGCGGCAATTGAAGGCGTTTGGCATGGCTCCGTTGTACGAGGATGTCCTGGAAATTTGACCATGTTTCTGCCGCGTCCGTACCCGGACGAAGTTGTCGGCAGCCTGCTACATCGGGCTGAACGACAACTGGGTATCGGTCGCGAACAGCTGCTGATGCGCCTTACCGGGCATCCGCTGTCATCTCATTCTTTCTTGATGACTCCGTACGACGGTGTCGCCCATGCTTTCGGGCTGTCTCTGGAAAAGTTCCTGCGTGAACACACCGTGCTTCCGTACATGACAGCATTTATGCCGACTGGGGAACGACGTCGTGCGATTTCAGCCTTGGTTGACGCTCACGGTCGCCAAGGCCGCACGGCGTCGCTTGTACGGCGATCCGTCACTGGGAAAATATGGTTACGCCTTTGCTTGAGCTGCGTGAAAGAAGAGCTGAAGAGCTTTGGCGAGTCGTATTGGCATCGAGTTCACCAGGTCACCGGCGTTGAGGTCTGCGTCAAGCATGACTGCAACTTGTGTGTGACACCGCTCAGGATCAGCCGCGACTCTGGCATCCCGCCCCCCCACGAGGTATTCGACTATCAATCTGCCGATCTGTGCATTTCACGCGCCACGGCGGCGGCAGTAGCACGCGCTTCGGCAGAGGCTCTTTGGATTGTCAAAGACGAGGATTTTTTGCCCCTGGCTTACCAGAATCGCGTGAAAGACTTGGGGTACGTATACATGCGCAGCAGGACCCATGGCGCTCTTCTTGCCCATGACCTCAAGGCATTCTTCGGGGAGTTCTATCTCGACAAGTACGGCTGCGCCATTGGCACCGGCCGTAAAGGGCTATGGCCAGCCAAGCTGTTGCACGCATCCGGTCAACACGCAACAACCTTTAAGCACATCTTACTCAGAGTCTTCCTGGACAGCACCCCGACCCCTTCTTCCAGCCGGGTCGAGTTTGAGGGGAGGCGAAAACCTAGGCCACGAGACTGGCACCAGATTGAGTTGGATGCGATCACCCAGCTGGCGGCGGAGGTTGAGCGGCACAGAGCGGCTGGTACGCGCGTAAGCGCTGCGGACCTGTACGACCTGGCACATATTCGCTCTATTGTCCGAGGCCACAAGGGGCAGATACCTCAGCTCATGGCGTGGATCGAGCATTTCAAAATGTCCCCTCAATCAGCACGAATTCCTGGTCGACGGCCCAGAACCTAGAAAAATGATGGCTCTCTGATCCCTATACATCTCTCAGAAGGAGAGATGTATGGATTGGGTCATAGGACCAGATATTGCAAATGGAGCCTGCAGTTTTGAAGTGCTCTCACACCACGGAAAACTCGAAAGAGTTGCGGTCGATGTGCTGGCCACGGACAGCCTCCTGTCCCCTGGTCGGCGTAAACGGCGGCTCTATGTCGGTGACTTTTCGTCATGGAAGCCGGCTTGCGATACAGACTATCTGCGTGCGTTCGGTCTGCAGCTTCCAGCGCACATTGAGAACCGGCATATGGTCTTTACCTCGCCCACGAGCGATGGGCCAACGATTCATGTGCCCGCGCAGGTGCTTTTGCATGCACTCTTCAAGCCTGTTCGCATACTCCACCCGGCGATCTTTACGCCAGCGAACATCGACCAATTGGCGTTCGTCGACTATGCGAGTACGCCCCCGAAGGTTGTTCTCGACATGCTTGGAAAGAAGCACCTTGAGCCGCGATGGGTCGGAAGTCAGCATCAAGCACTTCTTTGGCTTCACACATCAATATCGGCACGAGCAAGCGCCCAGAGCGTCCATATGAATGCTCTCAAGGGGCTTTTGAACTTGTCCCTACCGGCTGGCCAAGTTCGCATGGCTCTTCATGGTCTAGAAAGCGGCGGCAACATGTACGTCACGAAAGCATCGCTGGTCTGGGTCAAGGTGCCACCGATTGATTCAATTACTGGACAAGAGCAGACTTTCATTTTCAATACAAACGCGGAAGAAGACCGCACGGTCTTCGCGTCTGCTCGCGCGATCCAGGTGCCGCTTCACCTGAATGGCTTGTCGTCTCTGACAGACGAGGAGTGGCAGGTTGTCGAGCCCTTGCTTCAGGGAAAACGTCAAGTCCGTGTCCGCCATTCCCGTAGAGCGCTACTGGATACCATTCTCTACAAGATTGCCAGTGGCACCTCTTGGAAAAAGGTGCCTCGGGATGGCTTTGCGGTTACCGATCTGACGTCTACGTTTCGGAACTGGGTCGCAGACGGTCGCCTAACTAAGGCTATAAATGCGCTTGAATCCTTGCGGCGCTCGCAAGCGATCAATCTACAGGGTTGCCGCGGTGCTATTCCCGCACCTTCTACGTCTTGCTTGAGCCCAATGCCAACTTCGTCCCGGGGCAGAACTTAAATGTCGCCAAGGCCTTCGTGACCACCATATTTGGCGCAGAACTTTAATGTCAGTGAAAAAGGCAAAAAAGTTAAAATACTCAATAAAATCAACAAACTACGGGGGCAAGGCTTTATTGTCAGTGACCATCGCGCACCACGGCGTGCTGTTTTTGGACGAACTCCCGGAATTTCCGCGCGCCGCGCTCGAAGCGCTGCGCGAACCGCTCGAGACCGGCCACATCACCATCGCGCGGGCGGCGCAGCGCGCCGACTTCCCGGCGCGCTTTCAGATGGTGGCCGCGATGAACCCCTGCCCCTGCGGCTACCGGGGCGCAGCGCAGCGCGCTTGCCGCTGCTCGCCCGAGCAGGTAGCGCGCTACCAAGGCAAGCTCAGCGGCCCGCTGCTCGACCGCATCGACCTGCACATCGAAGTGCCCGCCCTGCCCGCCCACGAGCTGCTGGGCGCACCGCCCGGCGAAGGCACGGCCGCCATCCGCGAGCGCGTGGCGCAGGCGCGCCAGCGTTCTACCCAGCGCCAGGGCTGCGCCAACCAGGCGCTGCAAGGCCAGGCCATCGACACGCATGTGCTGCTCGACCCCGCCGCCGCCCAGTTCCTGCAGACCGCGGCAGCCCGCCTGGGCTGGTCCGCGCGCGCCACGCACCGCGCCCTCAAGGTGGCGCGCACCATCGCCGACCTGGCGGGCGCGCAGCACACGCAGGTGGCGCACGTGGCGGAGGCGATGCAGTACCGCAGCATGCTGCGCGGCGCATAGCGTTCGACGCGTCGACAAGCAAGCCCACTCCCGCGCCAGCGGCCCGGCCCAGCCTGCTCAGGATCTACCCAGGAGTGGCAGCGTCTGAAGCTTCGTGACCGTCTTCTGCGGCCGCCACACCCGCCTCGTCCAGGCGCTGCATGTTGCCCAGCAGCTTGAGCAGGTAATGCAGCGTGTGCGCCATGTCCCCCACGGAAAAACCCGCCAGCGCCTGCCCGTAATAGCGGCGGATGTTGGGCTGCGCCTCGTTCACCCAGACCTCCCGCCCCGATTCCGTCATGGTGATGCGCCGTGACCGGCGATCCCGGCCGTCCGGCGCACTGCCCAGGTGACCGTCCCGCTCCATGCGGCTGATCAGGCCCGAGAGGTTTTGCCGGCTCACCATCAGGTAGCGGGCCAGATCTCCCACGCTCATGCCGTCCGCCGCTTCGGGGCGCGACAGCGCCCCCAGCACGGCCCATTGCTGCGTGGTCAGCCCCTGCGCCTCGACCGCCCGGGTGCCCGTTTTATGCAACATGTTTGCACATTGATACAAACGAAAGAACAAACGGTTGGCCAGCTCCATCTTCGCAATGTCGCTGTTTTCTTGAGGGTTTACCACTATTTTTCCTTGAATTTTTTGCTTGCACCGCGCTCGATACCGTCCTAATATACGTCAATATATTGACGCATATGGCTGCAAACTTCCCATACGGCCCTCAGCATAACAACCCGGATTGCACCCACAGACCCCACGGAGAAACCCATGCAAAGATTTGACGGCAAAACAGTGATCGTGACCGGCGGCGGCGGCGGCATCGGCGGAGCGGCCTGCCGCCGCTTTGCCCGCGAGGGCGCCCGGGTGGCGGTGTTCGACATGAACCTGGCGGCCGCCGAGAAGGTGGCCGCCGACATCCGTGCGGGCGGGGGCCAGGCGGCCGCGTTCCAGTGCGACATCACGCAGCGCCCCCAGGTCGATGCGGCGGTGGCTGGCGCCGAAGCCCAGCTCGGTCCCATCGATGTGCTGGTCAACAACGCCGGCTGGGACGTGTTCAAGCCCTTCACCAAAACGGTTCCCGCAGAGTGGGACCGGCTCATCGCCATCAACCTCACGGGAGCGCTGCACATGCACCACGCGGTGCTGCCGGGCATGGTCGAACGCAAAGCCGGCCGCATCGTCAACGTGGCGTCCGACGCCGCGCGCGGCGGCTCCTCGGGCGAGGCCGTCTACGCCGCCTGCAAGGGCGGTCTGGTGGCGCTGTCCAAGACCCTGGCGCGGGAACACGCGCGCCAGGGCATCACCGTCAACGTGGTCTGCCCCGGCCCCACCGACACCGCCTTGCTGGCCGGCGTGGCCGAAGGCGCGCGCGACCCTGCCAAGCTGATCGACGCCTTCAAGAGCGCCATTCCGCTGGGCCGCCTGGGCCAGCCCGACGACCTGGCCAGTGCCATCGCCTTCTTCGGCAGCGACGACGCCTCCTTCATCACCGGCCAGGTCATCAGCGTCTCCGGCGGCCTGACCATGCACGGCTGAGCCCTGCCCACCCTTTCTTCTCCCCGAAAGAACACCATGAATTTCGAAGACATCCTGTACGAAGTGCGCAACGGCGTGGCCTGGATCACCATCAACCGCCCCGACAAGATGAACGCCTTCCGCGGCCAGACCTGCGACGAGATCATCAAGGCGCTGAACAAGGCCGGCTACGACCGCGACGTCGGCGCCATCGTGCTCGCCGGCGCGGGCGACCGGGCGTTCTGCACCGGTGGCGACCAGTCGGCCCACAGCGGCAACTACGACGGGCGCGGCACCATCGGCCTGCCGATGGAAGAGCTGCACACCGCGATCCGCGACGTGCCCAAGCCCGTGATCGCCCGCGTGCAGGGCTTTGCGATCGGCGGCGGCAACGTGCTGGCCACCATCTGCGACCTGACCATCTGCTCCGACAAGGCGCAGTTTGGGCAGGTCGGACCCAAGATGGGCTCGGTGGACCCCGGCTACGGCACCGCCTTCCTGGCCCGCGTCGTCGGCGAAAAGAAAGCCCGCGAGATCTGGTACCTGAACCGCCGCTACAGCGGCGCCGAGGCCGTGGCCATGGGCCTGGCCAACTTCTGCGTGCCACACGACCAGCTGGACGCCGAAGTGCAGAAGATCGGCGAGGAGCTGTGCGAGCGCAGCCCCACGGCGCTGGCCATCGCCAAGCGCAGCTTCAACGCCGACACGGCCCACCAGGCCGGCATTGCGGGCCTGGGCATGTACGCGCTCAAGCTCTATTACGACACCGAAGAGTCGCGCGAGGGCGTCAATGCGCTGAAAGACAAGCGCAAGCCCGAGTTCCGCAAGTACGCGAAGTAACTTTTCGATCGGAACACGAGCCATGCAAGCCGATGCCCTCCACCCGTCCGGCGCTGTGTGGTGGCCGGACCGCAGCACGGTAGAAAACGCCAACCTCACGCGCTTCATGCGCGCGCTCGGGGTCAACAGCTTTGAGGCGCTCAATGAGCGCGCGAGCGCCGATCCGGTCTGGTTCAACGATGCGCTGATCCGCTTCCTCGACTACCGGTTCGAGCGGCCTTACGACCAAGTGCTGGACCTGGGCGCGGGACTGCCCTTCGCGCAGTGGTGCGTGGGCGGCACGACCAATGTGGTGCTCAACTGCATCGACCGGCGCCGGGGCACGGAGCGCTACACGCAAGAGGCTTTGGTCTGTGAAGGTGAAGACGACACCGTGACCTCGTGGACCTTTGCCGACCTGGACCGCGAAACCTGCCGGCTCGCCTGGGGCCTGCGCCGCCTGGGCCTGGGCCGCGGCGACGTGGTGGGCATGTACCTGCCCAACCTGCCGCAGGCTGCGGCCGCCATGCTGGCGGTGGCCAAGATCGGCGGCGTCGTGCTGCCCATGTTTTCGGGCTTCGGCGCAGAAGCCATCGCGCAGCGCCTGAACGATGGACGCGCGACGGCCCTGATCACGGTCGACGGCTCCCTGCGGCGTGGCAAGCCGGTCGGCGCCAAGGCCGTCGCCGACGAGGCGCTGCAGCAGTGCCCGGGCGTGCGCCACGCCGTGGTGCTCGGCCACCTGGCCACCGAGCACGGCTGGACCGAGGGGCGCGACCACTGGTGGCATGAGCTCGCCGCGGGCGCGCCCGGCGACTGCGCAGCCGTGCCGACCGAGGCCATGCCGGCCGACGACCCATTCCTGCTGATGTTCACCTCGGGCACCAGCGGCAAGCCCAAGGGCGTGGTGCACTCGCACTGCGGTTTCCCGGTCAAGACGGCGCTGGACCTGTCGATCTGCATGGACCTCAAGCCTGCGGATCGATTCCTCTGGATGTCGGACATGGGCTGGTTGGTGGGCCCGATTCTGGTATTCGGCGGCCTGCTGGTGGGGTCGACGGTGGTGCTGGCAGAGGGTGCGCCCAACTACCCCGAACCCGACCGCCTGTGGCGCCTCATCGAACGCCACCGCGTCAGCTACCTGGGCCTCGCGCCCACGGTGGCACGCCTGTCGATGTCGCTGGGCAACGACGCCATCGGCGCGCTGGACCTCAGCTCGTTGCGCGTCATCGTCTCCACTGGCGAGCCCTGGACGCCCGAGGCCTGGCAGTGGACCTTCGAGCGCGTGGGCCAACGCAAAGTCCCCCTGCTCAATTACTCCGGCGGCACCGAGGTGGGCGGCATCCTGACGGGCACCGTGGTCCATCCGCTCAAGCCGTGCGCCTTTGCGGGCCCCGTGCCCGGCACAGGCGCAGATGTGGTCGATGCCGAAGGGGCCAGTGTCGGTCCCGATGTGACGGGCGAGCTGGTGATGCCCAGCCCCAGCATCGGCCTCACGCGCGGCCTGTGGCACGACCGCGAGCGCTACCTGCAAAGCTACTGGTCGCGCCTGCCCAATCTGTGGGTACACGGCGACTTCGCCAGCCGCGACGCCGACGGCATGTGGTACGTACATGGCCGCTCCGACGACACGCTGAAGATTGCGGGCAAGCGCACAGGCCCCTCCGAAATCGAGGCGCTGCTGATGGCCACCGGGCTGCTGCTCGACGCGGCAGCGATCGGCGTGCCCGACGCCGTCAAAGGCACTGCGGTGGTGTGCCTTTGCGTCCCCCGCCCCGGCATCGCAACGGACAGCGCGGCCCCTACCCTGTCGGCAGCGGTGGTCGCCGGACTGGGCGGCGCGTTTCGGCCCGCCAAGGTGGTCCTGGTCGACGACCTGCCGCGCACCCGCAACATGAAGATGATGCGCCGCGTGGTCCGCGCCGCCTGGCTCGGAGACGACGCGGGCGACCTCAGCACGCTGGTCAACCCGGAATCGGTACACGCCATCCGTGCGGCGCTCACAGCGCAGGGCCAGACGTGATGCACACGGTGCGCCTTGCGCTGGCGGCGTATGGCGCGCCCACGCACTACCCTGGTCACGGACCACGGGACCATGGACAGTGTTTCTTTACGCCGAATCGCCCCCGACAGGCGAGTGTAAAACGGCTATTTGTCGGATCGCCATTGCACAAAATCACAGGAGACACCATGACACCCACGCCCCGCCGCGCCTTTTGCTTCCTCTCCCGCCGCTCCCTGACCCTGGGTGCCGCGGCCATCTTGGCAGCGGCGGCGCTGCCTGCGGTCGGCCAGACCGCAACCTGGCCGTCCAAGCCCGTGCGCCTGGTGGTGGGATTTGCCCCCGGCGGCGGTACCGACGTGATGGCGCGCAGTGTGGCGCAGTCGCTCAGCGAAGCCCTGGGCCAAACGTTCATTGTGGACAACAAGCCCGGCGCCAGCGGCACCCTGAGCGCCAGCGAGGTGTCAAGGGCCGCCCCCGACGGCTACACCTTTCTCGTCGCGCCGACCTCGGTCGAAACGGTCAACCCCTTCCTGTTCAAGTCCAGCAACCTGCTGCCTTCGCGCGACCTGGCTCCCGTGACGGCGATCGGGCGCATGCAGATGTATCTGGTGGCCCGTCCCACGCTGGAGGCCACGGACGCCAGGCAGCTCATCGCCCTGGCCAAATCCCAGCCCGGCAAGTTGAACTTTGCGTCCTCGGGGTCCGGCACGCCGCCCCACCTTGCCGGAGAGTTGTTCAACCAAAGCACCGGCGCCCTCACCACGCACGTCCCCTACCGCGGGTCCGCGCCCGCGCTGCAGGACGTGATGGCCAGCCAGGCCGACTTCGTCTTTGATCCGGGCATTGCCCTGCCGCACATCAAGGCGGGCAAGGTCAAGCTGCTGGCCGTGGCCAGCGACCGGAAATCGCCCTTCTTTCCGGATGCGCCGACGTACGCCGATCTGGGCATCAAGAACGCGAGCCTGGACATCTGGTTCGGCGTATGGGCCCCGAACAAGGTTCCGCCCGAGATCACCGAGCGCCTGTCGCGGGAACTGACCAAGGCGCTGGCGGCCCCTGCGCTCAAAGAGCGGTTCAACCACCTGGGCGCCGAGCCCGCCCCTGTGGACACCGCAGCCTTCCGCAAGCTGCTGGCGGACGAGGGTGCCACGCTGTCCACGCTGATCAAGGAACGCAAGATCGTTGCCGACTGAATGGCCGGAGTTTCAGACCGATCGTGCCCCGCCGAAGGCAAAGCCTGGATCGGTAGGTGCCCAGGTCTGGCAGCGCCACGCCTCCATTTACTTTCACAACCCGATTCGATACAAAAATATGCTACCCCTGGAAAAAATCAGAGTGATTGATCTGTGCAATGTCGTGATGGGACCTTATGCGACACAGATCCTGGCGGAATATGGAGCGGACGTCATCAAAATCGAGCCGCCGGAAGGCGACGATTCCCGCCGCACGGGGTTTTCCGTTGAAAACAACATGGCCAGTTTGTTCATGGGAGTCAACCGGGGGAAAAGAAGCGTCACCTTGAACCTCAAGGACCCGGCCAGCAAAGAAGATTTCTATGCCCTGGTGCGGTCCGCGGATGTTTTTGTCCACAATATCCGCCCACAGAAACTCCAGGCGCTGGGCATCACGCCCGACGATCTTCGCTCCCACAATCCGCAGTTGATTTATGTGAGCCTGAATGGCTTTGGCCAGGATGGGCCCTATGGCGGAAAACCGGCCTACGACGATGTCATTCAGGGAATGTCGGGAATGGCGGCCCTTGCGCAACGCCATGGCGCGGACGAGCCGCGCTACACCCCGACCATTCTGGCCGACAAGACCGTCGGAACCCTGGCGGCCAGTGCAATTCTGGCGGCGGTGGTCAAACGCGAACGTTTCGGGGTCGGCAGCACCGTGGAAGTGCCCATGTTCGAGTCGATGGTGGCATTTACCTTGGTGGAGCACATGTACGGCGCCAACTTCGCGGCGCACGACCAGAAAATGGGTTACCCCCGTGCACTGGCCCCCTGGCGCAAACCCTTCGCCACCCTGGATGGCTATATCTGCGTCATGCCCTATACCGACAGGCACTGGAATGAACTGCTGACCGCCACAGGGCATGCGGACCTTGCGGCCGATCCGCGTTTTGCCAGCATTTCGGCGCGCAGCGAGCATTCCGGCTTTGTCTACCAGTCGCTGGGGACCGTGTTGTCGCAGAAAACCACGGCAGAGTGGCTCGCCATCCTGGAAGAACTGCAGGTGCCTGGCGCCGTCGTGAACCAGCCCGAGGATTTACTGACCGACCCGCATTTGCAGGCCGTGGGGTTTTTCCAGCACCTGAACGATGCGTCCATGGGCGCGCTGTGCTTCCCAGGCGCCCCGGTGCTTTTCGATGGAGTGAGGGCCCACAACGGCCCACCTCCCCGGCTGGGCGAACACACGCGCGAAGTGCTCGATGGCCTTTCCCATCCATTGAACTGAGTTTTTCGACTTGTTCGGAATCGCCATTCCGAAATAACAACTTGCCTATTTACTTAAATACAAAGGAGACAACCATGGCATCCCCTATTTTGCTGGGTCGCGGATATTACTGGCACGACTTGCATGTCGACCAGGAATTCATCACCTACGGAAGAACCATTACCGAAACCGATTTGATAAATTTCATCACTCTGACCGGAATGACCGAAATCATTTTCACCGACATCCACCACAAAGGCGCCATGCAGGGCCGCGTGGTGCCCGGGGCGTTGTCCTATACCCTGATTGAAGGGCTGCTGGTCCAAGGCATGATCCAGGGCACCGGCATGGCCTTGCTCGAAATAGAAAAAAAGATTTTGGCGCCGGTGTGCGTGGGCGACACCATTCACGGCCATGTGCGCATCGACAATATCCGACCAACCTCCAAACATGGACGCGCGGTGGTGACCTCTACCGTTTCCATTGTGAACCAGCACGATGTGACCGTAAGCACCTATACCGCGAAACGCCTGCTCGCAGGAGATCCCCAAAAGATCGCCGTCGAAAGCCATTGATTGGAGAGAGAAATGAAATTCACCCGAATTTTTCGCCGTACTCCGATTGGTCTGGGTTTGCTGCTGGGACTGATTGCTCCCAGCCATTCCGCCTCCGATTACCCGGCCAAGCCCATCCAGTTGGTCATCGGTTTTTCAGCGGGCGGCCCCGCCGATGCGATTGCCCGCATCCTGTCGCAGCCGCTGAGCAAAATGCTGGGGACGCCCATCGTCATTGACAACCGCCCGGGGGCCGATGGCGTCATTGCCGCTACCAAAGTCGCGCAGTCCCCCGCCAATGGCTATACGCTTTTGCTGGCCCCGGCGACCCACGCCATCAATGCCACGCTCTACAAAACCGCTCCGTACGATTCGCTCAAGGATTTCACTCCGATTGTCTTGATCGGCGACTCTCCGAACATCGTGGCGGTTCACCCGTCTGTTCCGGCCAAAACCATCTCGGAACTGGTCGCCCACGCCAAAACCACAACCCCGGAACTGGCCTATGGCTCCAGTTCGAGCATCACCTATCTGGCCACCGAGATGCTGAACATGAACGCGGACGTGAAAATGGTCCGCATTCCCTACAAAGGCGCGGGCCAGGCCTTGCCAGCGCTGTTGTCGGGGGAGATACAGGTCATGGTGTCCAGCTTCGTCACCTTGCTGCCGCACGTGAAAGCCGGCAAGGTGCGTGCGCTGGCGGTCACCAGCCCCTCGCGCCTGGCGGCCGCTCCAGACATTCCGACCGTCGCCGAATCGGGCCAGCCCGGTTATTCGGCCACGACCTGGTATGGAATTTTGGCGCCCGCCAATACCCCGCCTGAGATCACCGAACGCGTGGGCAAGGCCGTCAAGGACATCCTGCTCGACAAATCCGTCGTCGACCAATTGGCTGCGCAAGGGCTGGCGATCGAAAAAACCATCACAACGCCTCAGGCGTTCAAGACCTACATGGGCGCCGAGATCGACAAATGGAAGCGCGTCATTGTGTCTTCGGGTGCGTCGGCCAACTGAGGCACCCTCCGAACGCCGAACTTTGGCAGGGCCCGGGTGCAGGAAACGCAGCCCATCTGCCTGGCCCGCTGCGCCACACGGGCGGCCAGGTGCCGAAGAGGCCCATGAAGGCGCGATGCGCTGAAGAGCCAGCCCCAGCCCGAGTTCCGCCAGTACGCGAAATCACGCACCAGCCCTGGAGACCCCTGATGAACCCGAACCCCTACATCGACGAAGACCTGCAGGCGCTGGCCGACACGGCGCGCCGCTTTGCCGAGGAGCGCGTCAAGCCCGGCTTCCTCGAGCGCGACCAGACCCGCGATCTGGACCGCGGGCTGTTGCGCGAGATGGGCGAGCTCGGGTTCATTTGCCCCGAACTGCCCGAGCAGCACGGTGGCCTGGGGCTGGGCTGCCTGGCGGCCGGTGTGATCCACGAGGAGATCGCCCGCGCCGACCTGAGCTTCTCGTACCTGAACCTGCTGGCGTCGCTGAATGGCCAGATCCTGTCCCGATACGGCAACCCCGAGGTGGTCGGGCCCTGGCTGCACAAGCTCACCCGAGGCGAGGCGATCTGCTGCATCGCACTGACCGAACCGCGCGGGGGCTCGGACGCCGCCAACCTGCGCCTGCGCATCGAGCGCACCAGCTACGGGGGCAGTGATTTCTACGTCATCAATGGCGAGAAGACCTCCATCTCGGCTGCCGACCAGGCCGACATCGCCGTCGTGTTCGGCCGCACCGGCAAACCCGAGGACGGCGCCCATGGCGTGACGGCCGTGGTGGTGCCAATGGACACACCCGGCATCACCACCAGCCGCTTCGACTGCCACGGCCAGCGCGCCATCGGTCGCGGCTCGATCTTTTTCGAGAACGTGCGCGTGCCCGTCAGCCACCGCCTCGGCGATGAGAACAAGGGCTTCGTGCAGGTGATGCACGGCTTTGACTTCTCGCGCTCGCTGATCGGGCTGCAGTGCCTGGCCGTGGCGCGCGTGGCGCTCGACGAAACCTGGGAATACATCACCCAGCGCCAGGCCTTCGGCCAGCCGCTGTCTGCCTTCCAGGGCGTGACGCACCCGCTGGCGCAGTACGACACCGAGGTCGAAGGTGCACGTCTGCTGTGCCTGCAGGGCCTGTGGCTCAAGGACAAGAACCTGCCCCACACCGCAGAAGCCGGCATGGCCAAGTGGTGGGGTCCCAAGCTGGCTTATGACGTAATCCACCAGTGCCTGCTGTGCTTCGGCCACGGCGGCTACGACCGCGGCCTGATGGAGCAGCGCCTGCGCGACGTGCTGGGTTTCCAGATCGGCGATGGCACGGCGCAGATCATGAAGACCATCATTGCCCGCGCCCGGGCCGGCCGCAAATTCGTGCCTGCCTGAACGCCGTGCACCCAGCCGCCCACCCGACACACCCGGAGACAAGACCATGGACTTCGACGCTGTACTGCTCCCCCCTCGCCGCGCCCGCCTGGTGGCGCAAGGCCACTGGCGCGACCGCACGATCAACGATGCGCTCGACGCCTGCCTCGCGGCCTGCCCCGACCAGCCCGCGCTGACCGCGCTGCAGGTGGAAACCGGCACCACCACGCGCTTCACCTACCGCGAAATGGCACGCATGGCCGACCGCATCGCCGTCGGCCTGGCGCGCCTGGGCGTGGGCCGGGGCGACGTCGTGGCCTGCCAGCTGCCCAACTGGTGGCAGTTCACGCTGACCTACCTGGCCTGCTCGCGCATCGGCGCGGTGATGAACCCACTGATGCACATCTTTCGCGAGCGCGAACTGGGCTTCATGCTGCAGCACGGCGAGGCCAAGGTGGTGATTGCGCCCCAGAGCTTCCGGGGATTCGATTTCGAGCAGATGATCTCCGGCCTGCAGCCCCGCCTGCCGCACCTTCAGCAGCTGGTGATCGTCGGCGGCACGGGCGCCAACAGCTTCGACGCCCTGCTCAGCGGCCCCGCCTGGGAGGCCGCGCCCGATGCGGCGGACATCCTCACGGGCCACCGCCCCGGCCCCGACGAGGTCACCCAGCTCATCTACACCTCGGGCACCACGGGCGAGCCCAAGGGCGTGATGCACTCGGCCAACACCGTGATGGCCAACATCGTTCCCTATGCCGAGCGCCTGCGCCTGGGCGCCGACGATGTGGTGCTGATGGCCTCGCCCATGGCGCACCAGACCGGCTTCATGTACGGGCTCATCATGCCCATCGTGCTGCAGGCACGCGCGGTGCTGCAGGACATCTGGGAACCCAAGCAGGCCATCGCACTGATCAATGCGGAGCAGGCCAGCTTCACCATGGCCTCCACGCCGTTCCTCACCGACCTGGCCCGCACCGTGGCCGAGACCGGCGTGGCCGTGCCCAGCCTGCGCACCTTTCTCTGCGCTGGCGCGCCGATCCCCGGCCCGCTGGTCGAGCAAGCCCGCAAGACGCTGGGCGCCAAGATCGTCTCGGCCTGGGGCATGACCGAGAACGGCGCCGTCACGCTGACCCGGCTGGACGACGGCGATGAGCGCTCCTTCAACACCGACGGCTGCCCGCTGCCCGGCGTGGAAATCAAGGTGGTGGATGTCGATGGCCAGCCGCTGCCACCCGGCGAGCCCGGAAAACTGCTGCTGCGCTCATGCTCCAACTTTGGCGGCTATCTGCACCGCCCGCACCTGAACGCCACCGACGCCGACGACTGGTTCGACACCGGTGACTTGGCCCGCATCGACGAGCGCGGCTATCTGCGCATCACCGGGCGCAGCAAGGACGTGATCATCCGCGGCGGCGAGAACATTCCGGTGGTTGAGGTGGAATCGCTGCTCTACCGCCACCCGGCCATCGCCATGGCCGCCATCGTGGCCTACCCCGACGAGCGCCTGGGCGAGCGGGCCTGCGCCGTGGTCGTGCCCAAGCCCGGGCAAACCATCGACCTGCCGGGCCTGGTGCAGTTCCTGAAAGACCAGAAGATTGCCCTGCAGTACATCCCCGA
>NZ_MWOM01000007.1:78722-90478 GCF_012931925.1 Acidovorax sp. SRB_24 | reverse complement strand
CAGCGCTGCCAGCTGCCCAAGTCCACCGTCTCGCGCCTGACGACCACGCTCACGCGCCTGGGCTACCTGATCCACCTGGAAGACAGTGGCAAATACCGCCTGGGCACGGCCACACTGTCGCTGGGCAGCGCCATGCTGGTGCGGCTCGATGTGCGCCAGGTGGCGCGCCCGCTGATGCAGGCGCTGGCCGACTTTGCCAAGGCAGAGGTGTCGCTGGGCACGCGCGACCGGCAGTCGATGATCTATGTCGAAAACTGCCGCAGCTCGGCCCTGCTGGCCTTGAGCCTGGACGTGGGTTCGCGCATTTCGCTCACGCGCTCGGCGATGGGCCGGGCCTGGCTGGCCGCCGTGCCCGAAAACGAGCGCAACGGGGTGCTGGCCCAAGCGCGTGCGCGCAAGGAAAGCGGCTGGCCCGAGGTGCACGAAGGCATCGAAAAAGCCCTGCACGACCACCGCACGCTCGGCGTGACGACCTCCTTTGGCGACTGGCAAAAGAACGTGAATGCCATCGCGCGGGCGTTCGACCCCGGGGGCGGGCTGCCGCCGATGGTGATCAATTGCGGCGGGCCGTCGTTCAACCTCCCGCCCGAGTTCCTGCTCAACGAGGTGCGCCCGCGCTTCCTCGACATGGTCGCGCGCATCGAGAGCGCGCTGCACCGCTGAACACTGCGCCCGGCGGCGGGGTCGGCCGAGGCACCTCACTCTTCTTTTGATAGCTGAAAGCGCTTTATGCATCAGCGCCAGAGGCCGATTTGGCTGGTATTTTCCTCTGGACGCAAGCCGCCTGCGGGCAGCGCGCCCGCAAGGCCCGGCCGGGGCCGGCTCAGAACCAGGCGTCCTGCATCGCCAGCGCGCTGTTGTCGAGGCCGCGCAGAAGCGCGTGCTGCGGCCCGGTGCGCGGCAGCTCGCAGTGGAAGAACCAGCGGCAGGCCTGCAGCTTGCCTTGGTAGAAATCGGCCTCGGCGCCACCCGCGCCGCGCTCCAGCGCGCTGGCGGCCACGACGGCCTGGCGCAGCCAGGTCCAGGCCAGCACGGTGTGGCCGAAGGCTTCGAGGAACACGCCGGCATTGGCCAGCGCACGCGCGCTGTCGCGGCCCAGCAGCGGCGCGAGCACGGCCAGCGTGGCCTGCACCTCGCCCCAGGCGGCCTGCAGCGCGTCGGCGTGCGGCGCCAGCCGTGGCCAGGCGCGCGCCGCGTCCACCGTGGCCTGCAGTTCGCGGCCCAGCAACGCCGTCGCCGCGCCCTGCTGCATCACGGCCTTGCGGCCCAGCAGGTCGAGCGCCTGGATGCCGTGCGTGCCCTCGTGGATCATGTTCAGGCGGTTGTCGCGCCAGTACTGCTCGACCGGGAAGTCGCGCGTGTAACCATAGCCGCCGTGCACCTGGATCGCCAGGCTGTTGGCCTCCAGGCACCATTGGCTGGGCCACGATTTGACGATGGGCGTGAGCAGGTCGAGCAGCAGGCCGGCCTCGGCGCGGGCCGTGTCGCTGTCGCCGGTTTTTTGCTCGTCCACCAGGCGCGCGGCGTACAGGCCCAGCGCGAGCCCCCCTTCGACATAGGCCTTCTGCGCCAGCAGCATGCGGCGCACGTCGGCATGCGCCACCAGCGGCAGCTGCGGCTGCAGCGGGTCCTTGGCGCCCGGCGCGCGGCCCTGCAGGCGTTCGCGCGCGTACTGCAGCGACGCCAGGTAGCCGCGGTAGCCGTACATCACCGCGCCCATGCCGACGCCGATGCGCGCCTCGTTCATCATGTGGAACATGCAGGCCAGGCCCTGGTGCGGCGCGCCGACCAGCTCGCCCTCGCAGTCGCCGCCCTCGCCAAACGACAGCATGGTGGACGCGGTGCCGCGCCAGCCGGTCTTGTGGACCAGGCCGGTGAGGCGCACGCCGTTGCGCGGACCCAGGCTGCCGTTGGCGTGGACGCGGAACTTGGGCACGGTGAACAGCGAGATGCCCTTGACGCCCGCGGGCGCTCCGGCAATGCGCGCCAGCACCAGGTGCACGATGTTCTCGCGCAGCTCGTGGTCGCCTGCCGAGATGAAGATCTTGCTGCCCTGGATGCGGTAACTGCCGTCGGGCTGCGGCGTGGCGCGGGTAGACAGGTCCGCCAGGCTCGACCCGGCCTGCGGCTCGGTCAGCGCCATGGTGCCGAAGAAGCGCCCCGACAGCAGCGCGCCGAGGTACTTGCGCTTCTGCGCTGCGCTGCCGAAGCGCTCGATCACGTTGGCATTGCCCAGCGTCAGGCCCACATACGAGGTGGTGGCGCCGTTGGCGCTTTTGAACAGCGCCGAGCAGGCCTGCGCCACCACCACGGGCAGCTGCATGCCGCCCTGCTCGTAGTCCTTGGTGGGCGCCAGAAAGCCCGCAGCGCAGAACGCGTCGAGCGCCTCGCGCACCTCGGGGATCAGGTGCACGCGCTCGCCGTCAAACGTCGGCTCGTGCTCATCGGACTTGCGGTTGTGCGGCGCGAACCTGTCCTGTGCGATCGCGTGGGCGGTGTCGATCGCGGCGGCAAAGGTCTCGCGGCTGTGGTCGGCATGGCGCGGGCGCTCGGCCAGCCGGTGCGCCTGCAGCACCTCAAAGAGCTGGAAGTCGAGGTCACGGCGCTGGATCAGGGAAGACTCGGGCATGGCCACCTTTGTTCTGCATTGCAGAAATAAACGGAAAGGATGCACGCCGCAGCGTGCCGCAGGGGCAGGTGCGCCGCGGACCCGCCATCGTAGAAAGCCCGGCCCGCCGTGGCAATGGCCGAGAGTTTCGCAGGCGACAGGGGCCGGTTTACAGCGCGGGAGCGCGCCATTAGCATGGTCCTGGAGTGCTTCTGCAATGCAGAATTTTCATTCCCTGCGCGGCCCGCTGCGCAGGGGGGCAGGTCCTTTTTCAGGGGGTACGGACATGGGCGTGAAACAACTTTTCGACCTGACCGGGCAGGTCGCGCTGGTCACCGGCGGCTCGCGCGGCCTGGGCCTGCAGATGGCCGAGGCACTCGGCGAAATGGGCGCCAGGCTCGCCATCACCGCGCGCAAGGCCGATGAACTGGCACAGGCCCGGCAGCACCTCGAGGGCCTGGGCTACGAGGTCGAGACGATCGTCAACGATTTGTCGAAGTTCGACCAGATCCCGGCGCTGGTGGACCAGGTGCTGGCGCGCTTTGGCCGCATCGACATCCTGGTCAACAACGCCGGCGCCACCTGGGGCGCCAAGGCCGAGGACTACCCCGACGCCGCGTGGCACAAGGTGATGGACCTCAACGTGAACGCGCCGTTCTTCCTCTCGCGCGAGGTCGGCAAGCGCTGCATGATTCCGCAGGGGCGCGGCAGCATCATCGTCACGGCCTCGGTGGCCGGGCTCAAGGGCACGCCGCCGGGCATGAACACCATCGCCTACAACACCTCCAAGGCGGCGGCGATCCACTTTGCGCGCACGCTCGCGTCCGAGTGGGGACCGTACGGCATCCGCGTCAACGCGATCTGCCCCGGCTTCTTCCCGAGCAAGCTGGCCAGCGGCCTGATCGAGAAACTCGGTCCTGCGCTGCAGGAGCGCACGCCGCTGCGCCGCATCGGCGGCGACGAGGACCTCAAGGGCGCGGTGGTCTTCCTCGCGTCCGACGCTTCGCGCCACATCACCGGGCAGGCGCTCGTGGTGGACGGCGGCGCCAGCCTGATCTGAAGTGCGACAACACCCCAGCGTGGCCCTTGCGCGGCGGCGGCTGGCCTGGGCCGCGCCGGTGGCATGGGCTGCGGATTAGCGCGCGACGGCATCGATTACCCCCATTTTCCGCAAAGGATTGCACATGGACTTCTCCTACTCCCCCAAGGTCATCGATCTGCAACAGCGCCTCACGGCCTTCATGGACGAGCACATCTACCCCGCTGAAGCCGTCTACCACCACGAGGTGGCCGAGAACCGCAAGGCCGGCAACGCCTGGCAGCCGACGCAGGTGATGGAGGAACTTAAGGCCCAGGCCCGCGCGGCCGGGCTGTGGAACCTGTTCCTGCCCGCGTCGAAATATGGCGCGGGCCTGAGCAACCTCGAATACGCGCCGCTGTGCGAGATCATGGGGCGCTCGCACATGGCGCCCGAAGCCTTCAACTGCGCGGCGCCCGACACCGGCAACATGGAGACCCTGGTGCGCTACGCCACCGAAGAGCAGCAGCAGCGCTGGCTGCTGCCGCTGCTCGACGGCACGATCCGCTCGGCCTTCGCGATGACCGAGCCCGACGTGGCCTCGTCCGACGCGACCAACATCGAGGCGCGCATCGAGCGCGACGGCAACGACTACGTGATCAACGGCCGCAAGTGGTGGACCTCGGGCGCGCCCGACCCGCGCTGCGAGATCCTGATCTTCATGGGCAAGACCGACCCTGGCCATCCGAGCCGCCACCGCCAGCAGTCGATGGTGCTGGTGCCCATGAAGGCGCCCGGCGTGACCCTGGAGCGCGCGCTGCCCGTCTTCGGCTACGACCATGCGCCGCACGGCCATGGCGAGGTGCGTTTCGAGAACGTGCGCGTGCCGGTCGGCAACGTGCTGCTCGGCGAGGGCCGCGGCTTCGAGATCGCCCAGGGGCGCCTGGGCCCGGGCCGCATCCACCACTGCATGCGCCTGATCGGCGTGGCCGAGCGCGCGCTCGAACTGATGTGCCGGCGCGCGCTGGGCCGCGTGGCCTTCCACCGCCCCGTTGCCGACCAGGGCGTGACGCGCGAGCGCATCGCCAATGCGCGCATCCTGATCGACCAGGCGCGCTTCCTGGTGCTCAACGCCGCCTACATGATGGACACGGCGGGCAACAAGGTGGCGCAGAAGGAGATCGCCATGATCAAGGTCGCGGCCCCCGCCATGGCCTGCCAGGTCATCGACTGGGCCATGCAGGTGCATGGCGGCGCCGGCGTGAGCGACGACTTCCCGCTCGCCGCGGCCTACGCCCAGGCCCGCACGCTGCGCTTTGCCGACGGCCCCGACGAGGTGCATCGCAACCAGATCGGCAAGATGGAACTGGCCCGCTACCAGGCGCACTGAACCATGTCCGACCGCCACTTCGCCCACTGGCCGCGCCTGCTGCCGCGCCACCTCACGGTGCCCGCCACGCACCTCTACCGCAACCTCGAAGTCTCGGCGCTGCGCTACCCGGACAAGGCCGCGCTCGTGTTCTACGACTCCGTGCTGGGCTACGCCCGGCTGCAGGAGGAAACCGAGCGCCTGGCCGGCCACCTGCAGCAGGTCTGCGGCGTGCGCAAGGGCGACCGCGTGCTGCTCTACCTGCAGAACAGCCCGCAGTTCGTGATCGCCTACTACGCCATCCTGCGCGCCGACGCGGTGGTGGTGCCCGTGAACCCGATGAACCTCACCGAGGAACTGCGCCACTACGTCGACGACGCCGGCGCGCGCGCCATCGTGGCTCCGCAGGACCTGTTCGCGCAGGTGCTGCCGCTGCTGCGCGAGGGCCGCGCGCGCGCGGCCGCCGACCCCGGCGCGCCCGGCCTGCGCCACGCCGTGGTCGCCGCCTACAGCGACCACCTCACCGCGCCCACCGACCTGCCCGTGCCCGCCTTCGTGGCCGCGCCGCGCCAGCCCGTCGCCGAGCCCGGTGCCGTGGCCTGGTCGGAGGCGCTGGCCGCCGGCCTGCGCCCGGCCCCCCTCCGGGCCGGTCCCGACGACCTCGCCGTGATGCCCTACACCTCGGGCACCACGGGCCACCCCAAGGGCTGCATGCACACGCACCGCAGCGTCATGTACAACACCGTGGCCGGCACGCAGTGGCTGGGCACGCCGCAGGACGCGGTCTCGCTGGTGGTGCTGCCGCTGTTCCACGTGACCGGCATGCAGAACGGCATGAACGGCGCGCTCTACGCCGGCGCCACCATCGTGCTGCTGCCGCGCTGGGACCGCGACGCGGCCGCGCAGCTCATCGGGCGCTACCGGGTCAGCAACACGCAGATGATCGTGACCATGGTGGTGGACCTGCTGTCCCACCCGCGCCTGGCCGACTGCGACCTCTCGAGCATCCGGCGCCTGAGCGGCGGCGGCGCGGCCATGCCCGAGGCCGTGGCCACCCAGCTCAAAGCACTGTGCGGCCTCGACTACCTCGAAGGCTATGGCATGAGCGAGACCATGGCGCCCACGCACATCAACCCGCCCGAGCGGCCCATGAAGCAGTGCCTGGGCATCCCGATCTTCGACGTGGACGCGCGCGTGGTCGACCCGGCCACGCTGCAGGAGCTGCCGCCCGGCGAGGTCGGCGAAATCATCGTGCACGGCCCGCAGGTCATGCAGGGCTACTGGGGCCAGCCCGAGGCCACGGCCGCCGCGTTCGTGCAGATCGACGGCAAGCGCTTCCTGCGCACCGGCGACCTCGCGCGCACCGACGAGCACGGCTACTTCTACATGGTCGACCGGCTCAAGCGCATGATCAACGCGTCGGGCTTCAAGGTCTGGCCCGCCGAGGTCGAAGCGCTGATGTACGCCCACCCGGCCATCCAGGAGGTCTGCGTGATCGCCGCCAAGGACGCGCGCCGCGGCGAGACCGTCAAGGCCGTGGTCGTGCTGCGCGAGGCCTTCCGGGACCGCGTGACCGGGCAGGAGATCATCGACTGGGCGCACGCCCACATGGCGGCCTACAAGAGCCCGCGCCTGGTGCAGTTCGCCGACCGCCTGCCCAAGTCGGGCACGGGCAAGGTGCAGTGGCGCGAACTGCAGGAGCGCGAGAAAAAGAGTGCGGCCGCAGGGCCCTGACCCCGGACCATCACTCCTGAAAAGTGAGCTTATAGCGCTTGTCCAACAAGCGTTTAAGCCACTTTTCATCGGAATTCCAGGTCGGAGACAAAAAAATGCCGGCTGCGCTCCGATAGCGCAGCCGGCACCGGCCATTGCGACCGCAGGCTTTACTTGGACATGATGACCTTGACCTTGCCGCCTTCGACCGCGCCGCCGCGCTCCACGGTCGAGGCGCCGCCGTTGCCGTCCACGCTTGTCACGCCGCCGGGGTTCTGCGCCGGCGTCAGCGCCTTGTAGCCCTTGTCGAGGTGGGCGCGGATCGCGGCGGCGTCGCTGGTGGTGCCGGCGATCTTCATGGCCGCGAGCGTGGCGTGCACGGCGGTGTAGTTCCAGACGAATTCCGAACCCGGGTCGCGGTTCGGATGGACCTTGTGGAAGCGCTCGACAAAGCCCTTCATGGCGGCGGACGGGTCTTCGACCACGGGCAGCACGCCGATGGCGCCTTCGAGCGCCGCGTAGCCGCCCGTGACCTTGGCCATCTCATCGAGCTTGGCCTGGTCCATCACGAAGAAGCCGCCCTTGAAGCCGAGCTCGCGCGCCTGCTTGACGACCAGGCCCGTGGGCTCGGACGCGCCGCCGACGAACAGCACGTCGGGCTTGGCGGCGAGCGCCTTGCTCACGCCGCTGTAGAAGTCGGTCGCGCGGTTGTACGACATCGGGTTCTCGGCCACCACGGTGCCGCCGGCGGCTTCCCAGGCGGGCTTGAACGCGGCGACCCAGGCCTTGGCGTAGTCGTGGTCGGCGCCGACCAGGGCGATCTTCTTGCCGAAACGCTCCATCAGGTAGGCCGAGAAGGGCTTGATGTAGGTGGTGAACTCGGGCGGAATGCGCAGCGTGAGCTGGTTGCCGCGGTTAGTGATCTGCGGCACGCTGCTATAGGCCAGCACGAGGTATTTCTGCGCCTCGTTGGTGGTCTGCAGCGCGAAGATGCCGCCCGAATGCGGCACCAGGATGGCCGGCGTCTTGTGCTGCTGCACCAGGCGCTGGGCGTTGATGGCGGTCTCGCTCGGGTTGTACTTGTCGTCGAGCGCGACGATCTCGAACTTGACCTTCTTGCCGCCGATCTCGGGGTTGCTGGCATTGACCTCGCTGACGGCCATCAGCGCGCCATCGAGCACGTTCTTGCCGTACTGCGCCGCGCCGCCCGAGAGCGGGCCCGAGTAGCCGATCTTCACGACCTCCTGCGCCAGGGTCGGGCCGGCGGTCAGCGCGGTGCAGGCCAGCACCAGGGCCGTCATGCGGCGGCGCGAGAGGGGCAGCGTGGAAGCGATCTTTTTCATGGTTGGTCTCCTAGGGGTGGATGGGATGCGGCGCTCAGGCGCCGATGTAGGCCTTGCGGATGGCGTCGTCGGCCAGCAGCCGGTCGGGGGCGCCCTCCATGACGATGCGGCCGCTCTCGATCACGTACGCGCGGTGCGCGACCTTGAGCGCCGCAAACGCGTTCTGCTCGGCCAGCAGCACCGTGGTGCCGGCCTGGTTGATGCGCTGGATGACCTCGAACATCTGCTTGATGACGAGCGGCGCGAGGCCGAGCGACGGCTCGTCGAGCAGCAGCACCTTGGGCAGGCCCATCAGCGCGCGGCCGATGGCAACCATCTGCTGCTGGCCGCCGCTCAGCGACCCGGCGGGGTCGTCCTTTTTCTCTTCGAGGATCGGGAAGAGGTCGAGCACTTCGTCGAGCATCTGCCGGCAGCGCGCCGGCGCGCGCCGGTGCACGTAGCCGCCGAGCTGCAGGTTCTTCAGCACCGTCATGCCCGGAAACAGCTTGCGCCCCTCGGGGCACTGCACCACGCCGGCCTGCACGATCTGCGAGGGTTTCATGCCGACCAGCTCCTGGTCGCCGTAGCGGATGCTGCCGCCCGCCGCCCTGTGGATGCCGCTGGCCGTCAGGAAGATCGAGCTTTTGCCGGCGCCGTTGGCGCCCAGCAGCACGACCAGCTCGCCTTCCTCGGCGTGCAGCGTCACGCCGTCGAGCGCGAGGAAGCTGCCGTAGCGCAGCGACAGGTTGTCAAATGCCAGCATGGTCGCTCCCCAGGTAGGCGTCGATCACGGCCGGGTTGGCGCGGATTTCGGCGGGCGTGCCTTCGGCGATTTTTTCGCCGTAGCTGAGCACCAGGATCTTGTCGGCCAGGCTCATGATCATGTTCATCTTGTGCTCGATCAGGCACACCGTCAGGCCGCTCGCCACCATCTTGCGGATCAGCTCGGCCAGGCCCAGCGTCTCCTCGGGGTTCACGCCGCCGGCGGGCTCGTCGAGCAGCAGCAGCTTGGGGTCGGTGGCCAGCGCCAGCGCGAAGGCCACGCGCTTGCGCTCTTCCTGCGTGATGTCGCCGGCCAGGCACTGCGCGATGGGCGAGAGGCCGACGAAGTCGAGCGCGTCGCGCGCCTTCTCGCGGCAGATGCGCTCTTCCTCGCGCAGCCGGCCCGAGCCGCGCAGCACGTCGAACAGGCCCGAGTGCGTGCGCAGCCGGTGGCCGACGATCAGGTTGTCGAGCACCGTGGCGCCGTCGAATAGCGCCGTGGTCTGGAAGGTGCGCGCCACGCCCAGGCGCGCCACCTGGTCGGTGCGCAGCGAGGTCACGTCGCGCCCCTCGAAGGTGATGGTGCCCGAGGTGGGCCGGTGCACGCAGCTGATGAGGTTGAAGAACGTTGTCTTGCCCGCGCCGTTGGGGCCGATGATGGCGTTGATCTTGCCGGCCTCGATGGTGGTGCTGACGCCGTTCACGGCCGCCAGGCCGCCAAAGCGCTTGGTCAGGTGGTCGATCTTAAGCATGGCGCTGGCCCTCCGCGGCCGCGCGCCGCGCACGCCAGCTCTGCCAGCTGCCGACGATGCCGTGCGGCACGAAGATCACCAGCAGCACCAGGATGGGGCCAAAGACGATGAAGCGGTACTCCTGCAGGAACTGCAGGTACTGCGTGAGCCAGGGCAGCGTGAGCGCGCCCAGCAGCGGCCCGAGCAGCGTGCCCAGCCCGCCGACCAGCATGTACATGGTCATGTCGAAGGTGTGCTCGACGCCGGCAACGCCCGGGCCGATGAAGCGCACGAAGCCCGCGTACAGGTCGCCCGCCATGCCGGCGTAGAACACCGAGAGCATGAAGGCCAGCGTCTTGTTGCGCATCAGATTGATGCCCAGAGCCTCGGCCAGCTCGTCGCTGTTGCGGATCGCCTCGAAGGTGCGCCCGAGCAGCGAGCGCGTGATGCGCCGCATCGCCCACATCCCGACCACCAACCAGAACAGCACGAGGTAGTACAGCGCCAGCGGCGTGTCGAACGCGAGGCCGCCGATGGGCCCGGGCGCGGGGATGCCCATGATGCCGACGGTGCCGTGCGTCAGGCCGTCCCACTTCTCGATCACGAGAAACATGATGTAGCCCACGCACAGCGTGAAGATCGAGAAGTAGTGGCCCTTGAGGCGCAGCGACAGGATGCCGATGAAGTAGCCCAGCGCCGCCGTGACCACGCCCGAGAGCGCGAACGCCGCCCAGAACGACCAGCCGTGGTCCACCGTGAGGATGCCCACGGTGTACGCGCCCACGGCCATGAAGCCGCTGTGCGCCAGGTTGAACTGGCCGGTGTAGCCGGTGATGAGGTTCAGCCCGACGGTGGCGATGGCGAAGATGTAGGCCGTGCTCATCACCGTGAGGTGGTAGTCGTTGCCGGTGACCAGCGGGAACACCAGCGCGGCGGCCAGCAGCAGCCCCCAGCCGAGCTGGCTTGTCAGAGGTGCCTTCATGGCTAGCGCGCTCCCTTGGTGAACAGGCCCTGCGGGCGCACCGACAGGATGGCCACCAGCAGCACGAAGGCGATGATGTCCTTGTAGTCGGTCGAGATGTAGTAGGCGCCGAAGCTCTCGGCAAAGCCGATGATCAGCCCGCCGACGATGGCGCCGGGCACGCTGCCCATGCCGCCGAGGATGATGATCACGAAGGCCTTGGTGATCACCAGGTGCCCCATGGCCGGGTAGACCAGGTTGATCGGTGCGTAGAGCGTGGCACCCACGGCGGCCAGCACGCCCGAGATCGCGAAGGTCAGCATGGCGACGCGGTGCGCGTCGATGCCCACGAGCGAGGCGCCGTCGCGGTTCTGCGCCATGGCGATGATGGTCGAGCCGACCACCGTTTTCTTCAGGAACAGGTGCAGCACCACCATCAGTGCAAAGGCCGAGCCGATGATCAATAGGCGCTGCGCCGGCGCGGTGATGCCGCCCAGGTCGATGATGCTGGTGTAAGGCGTCTGCATGCGCTGGAAGTCGGCGCCCCAGATGGCCTGCGCCGCGGCCTCCAGGAACAGCAGCACGCCGATGGCCGCGATCATCGGGTGCAGGCCCGAGGCGTTGCGCAGCGGGTGGAACACCAGCCGCTCGGCCAGCACCGCCAACAGCGCCACGCAGGCCGCCGCGCCGGCCATGGCCAGCCAGTAATTCCAGCCCCAGGCCGACAGCGCCATCACCTCCGACAGCGTCACGTCCTGGTGGAAGCGCCCGCCTGCGCTGAGGGCGCGGCGCCGCGGCCCAGCGCGAAGCCCTTGCCGCGCAGCGTGACCGCCGCGCCCACGGGCACCGGCTGGGCGCGCTCGAACTGGCGCACCGAACCGTCTTCCATGCGCACGCGCACCTGGTACACGGTCTGCGTGCGCGTGCGCTGCTCCACCGTGTGGCCGAGGTAGCCGCCGCCGACGGCGCCCAGCACCGTGGCCGCCGCGCGGCCCGAGCCCTTGCCGACCTGGTTGCCGACCACCGCGCCCAGCACGCCGCCGGCCACTGCGCCGACGCCCGAGGCCGGCGTCGCCTGCTGCACGGCCTGCACCGACTCGACCTGGCCGCACACCGCGCAGACCGCCGCACGCACCGCGGCCTGCGGCGCGGGGACCCCGTCCAGGCGTGCCACCGGCTGCGGGCGCGGCGCTGCGGCCCCTGCGGACGGCGGCGCCGATTTCGCTATCGAATCAGGAGCTGTTTGCGCAAGCTGCGCCTGGGCGGAAGGCG
>NZ_MWOM01000007.1:0-78561 GCF_012931925.1 Acidovorax sp. SRB_24 | reverse complement strand
TTTTTCTTCGATGATTTCATGCTCGGGCGTGCGCGGCGCCGGGCCGCTGGCCAGCGCGGTCGGCGCGGCGGCCGGCGCGCGCTGCTGCGCCACGAGCGTGGCGCCAAGCGCCAGCACGCTCACGCCCAGCACGCCGATGGCCGCCCAGAGCCAGCGCAGCGGCGGGCCGGAGGCGGCGGGCAGCGCCGCCGGCGTGGCGGCAGAGAGGGCGGGTGGCGTGGAAGGCGGTGCGTTCATGCGGATTTCCTGTGCAGGTGGGGTGGCAGGGCCACCGGGGCGCTCGGCGAGCGCGGTCCGCGACACGGTACACAGCACCCGCTGCCGGGATACGTCTGTTTGTAAACCCAGGTTATCGCACGGCGCTGCCGCCGCGCGCCGTTCAGGCCGCGGTCGCCACTGCCTCGCTGCGCTCCTGCAGCGCGCGCGCGCAGCCGGCCGACAGCAGCAGCACGGCCGACGAAAAATAGATCCACACCAGCAGCGCCACCAGCGAGCCCGCCGCACCGTAGGCCGACACCACGGCCGCACTGGCGAGGTAGGCCGACAGGGCATGGCGCCCCACGGTGAACAGGCCCGCGCCGATCACCGCGCCCAGCGCCAGGTAGCGCAGGCGCGGCTTGGGATCGACGCTGATGCGCATGAGCCCGAAGAACAGCGCGGCGGCGAACACAAACGACACCCCCTCGCTGAGCGCCACCAGCAGCACATGGAACGGCAGGTGCTTGCCCAGCCAGGCCGAGGCCACGGCCAGCGCGGCCGACACCAGCAGCGACACCAGCAGCAGGAACCCCATCGCCAGCACATAGGCCAGGCCGCGCACGCGCATCGTTGCCGTGATCCACCACGCGGGCCGGGACGATGGCGCGGGGTTCTCTTCCTGCCACAGCCGCGCAAAAGCCGCCTGCAGCTCGGCGAACACACCGGTGGCGCCCCACAGCAGCAGCAGCAGGGCCACGGCCGAGGCCGCCAGCCCCTGCGACGGCGCCTTGGCGCTGGCCAGCGCCTGCTGCACCACCTCGGCGGTGCGGTCGCCGCTGAGCGCGCGGATCTGCGCGAGAAGGTTGTTCTCGACCAGCGAGCGGTCCACCCACCAGCCGAGTGCGGCCACTACCACCACCAGCAGCGGCGCCAGGCTCAGCATGCCGTAGAACGACATCGCCGCGCTCATGCGCAGGCCGTCGGCGCCCAGCCACAGCTCGACAGCGCGCACCGGCCACCAGGGGCGCGGCGGCGCCGAACTCACAAAGCGCGCAGGGTCATCGGGCAGCACGGGCATGCGGACCACTGTAGCCGCCGGGCGCGGGCTGCGGTGTCGGACCGGGCCGTCTTTTCATCACTATCAAAGTGATAGCTTTCAGCGCTTTCCCCATAAGCGCCAGAGGCTATTTTTACCTGAAATTACAAGTTCGGCCCGAGCAGGCGGCGCAGTTCGGCCTCCGGCATGCCGCGGCGCTCGGCCATGTCGCGCACCTGGTCGTCGCCGATCTTGCCGACGCTGAAGTACACGCTCTCAGGGTGCCCGATGTAAAAGCCGCTGACGCTGGCGGCCGGCGACATCGCCAGGCTCTCGGTGAGCGACATGCCGATCTCGTCGCAGCGCAGGAGCGCGAACAGGTCGTGCTTGGCGCTGTGGTCGGGGCAGGCGGGGTAGCCGGGCGCGGGGCGGATGCCGGCGTACTTCTCGGCGATCAGGTCGGCGTTGTTGAGCTGCTCGCCGCCGGCGTAGCCCCACAGGTCGGTGCGCACGCGCTGGTGCAGGCACTCGGCAAAGGCCTCGGCCAGGCGGTCGGCCAGGCTCTTGAACAGGATGGCCGAGTAGTCGTCGAGCGCGGCTATGAAGGCCTGCTCTTTCTTCTCGATCCCCAGGCCGGCCGTGACGGCGAACATGCCGGCGTAGTCGGCGATGCCGCTGTCCTTGGGCGCGACGAAGTCGGCCAGGCAGCGGCTCGGGCGCGTCACGCCGTCCACGGTGTGCTTCTCGGTCTGCTGGCGCAGGCCGTACCAGGTCATCGCGACCTGGCAGCGCGTCTCGTCGGTGTAGAACTCGATGTCATCGCCCACGCTGTTGGCCGGGTACAGCCCCAGCACGCCGCTGGCCTGGAGCCAGCGCCCGTCGATGATTTTCTTCAGCATGGCCTGGCCGTCGGCGAACACGCGCGTGGCCTCCTGGCCCACCACCTTGTCGGTCAGGATCGCGGGGTACGGCCCGGCCAGGTCCCAGGTCTGAAAGAACGGGCCCCAGTCGATGAAGGACACGAGTTCGTTCAGGTCGAAATTCTTGAACACACGCCGGCCGAGCGCGCGCGGGCGCGGCGGCTGGTAGCCGCTCCAGTCGATCGGGGTCTTGTTGGCGCGGATCTTGGCCAGCGGCCACAGCGGCGTCTGCTTCTTGTTGGCGTGCTGGGTACGCACCTTGTCGTAGTCGGCGTTGACCTCTTGCACGAAGGCCTCGACGTTGTCGCCGAGCAGGCTCTGCGCCACGCCCACGCTGCGCGAGGCGTCGGGCACGTAGACCACGGGGCCGCCGTAGTGCGGCGCGATCTTCACGGCCGTGTGCACGCGGCTGCAGGTGGCGCCGCCGATCAGGAGCGGAATCTTCTTGACGCGGAAATGGTCGTCCTTGTGCATTTCGGCGGCCACGTACTGCATCTCTTCGAGGCTGGGGGTGATCAGGCCCGACAGGCCTACGATGTCGGCGCCCTCGGCCTTGGCGCGCGCGAGGATTTCATGGCAGGGCACCATCACGCCCATGTTGATGACCTCGAAGTTGTTGCACTGCAAGACCACGGTAACGATGTTCTTGCCGATGTCGTGCACGTCGCCCTTGACGGTGGCGATGACGATCTTGCCTTTCGTGCGCACGTCGCGCCCGGCCAGCTCGTCCTGGCGCTTTTCTTCCTCGATATAGGGGATCAGGTGCGCGACGGCGAGCTTCATCACGCGCGCCGACTTCACGACCTGCGGCAGGAACATCTTGCCTGCGCCGAACAGGTCGCCAACGATGGACATGCCGGCCATCAGCGGTCCCTCGATCACGTGCAGCGGGCGCCCCCCCTGCGCCAGGATCTGCTGGTAGGCCTCTTCGGTGTCTTCGACGATGAAGTCGGTGAAGCCGTGCACCAGCGCGTGCGACAGGCGCTCTTCGACGGTCTTCGGCGCCTCGGGCGTGCCGCGCCATTCGAGCTTCTTGCCCTCGTCCTTGGCGCCGCTCTTGGCGGTCTCGGCCACTTCGAGCAGCCGCTCGGCCGCATCGGGGCGGCGGTTGAGGATCACGTCCTCGACGCGCTCGCGCAGCTCGGGCTCGAGGTCGTCGTAGACGCCCACCATGCCGGCGTTGACGATGCCCATGTCCATGCCGGCCTGGATCGCGTGGTACAGGAACACGGTGTGGATGGCCTCGCGCACCGGGTCGTTGCCGCGGAAGCTGAACGACACGTTCGAAACCCCGCCCGACACCTTGGCGCCCGGCAGGTTGGCCTTGATCCAGCGCGTGGCCTCGATGAACTCGACCGCGTAGTTGGCATGCTCCTCGATGCCGGTGGCGACCGCGAAGATGTTCGGGTCGAAGATGATGTCCTCGGGCGGAAAGCCGACCTCGTCGACCAGGATGCGGAAGGCGCGCTCGCAGATCTCGATCTTGCGCGCGAAGGTGTCGGCCTGGCCTTTTTCGTCGAAGGCCATGACCACGGCGGCGGCGCCGTAGCGGCGCACCAGGCGCGCGTGGTGCTTGAAGGCGTCCACGCCCTCCTTCATGCTGATCGAGTTGACGATGGGCTTGCCCTGGATGCAGCGCAGGCCGGCCTCGATCACCTCCCACTTGGAGCTGTCGACCATGATCGGCAGGCGCGCGATGTCGGGCTCGGACGCGATCAGGTTCAGGAAGCGCACCATGGCGGCCTTGCTGTCGAGCATGGCCTCGTCCATGTTGATGTCGATGATCTGCGCGCCGTTCTCGACCTGCTGGCGCGCCACGGCCAGGGCGTCCTCGAACTGGCCGTTCAGGATCAGGCGCGCAAAGGCCTTCGAGCCGGTGACGTTGGTGCGCTCGCCCACGTTGACGAACAGCGAATCGGCGCCAATGGAGACGGGCTCCAGGCCCGACAGCTTGAGGGGAGGAGGAAACACTTCAGACATACAGCTCACCTGTAAAAAACGGCAATAAACAGGTGAGCGTCGTTGGGTGGGCCTGCTGCGGCACCCGAGCCTGACGGCTACCGGCTCGGGGCCAGGGCTGCCGCTGCAACGCTCCTCGGAGGAAAGCAACCATTTTAAGGGATGGCCCGCTGCCGTGCGGCCGCAGGGCTGCGGCGCCGGGCGCGGCTCAGGCCGCCGAGGCCGGCAGGCCAAACACCCGGTCGAACGCCAGGTTGAAGGCAAAGGTGTAGCAGAGGAAGAAGAGCATCAGCCCGATGTCCATCACGAAGGCCTGCCACAGGCCCACGCCAAACCACCAGGCGAACAAGGGCACCAGCATGAACACCAAGCCGCCCTCGAACCCGATCGCGTGCGCGACGCGGCGCGCGATGCTGCGCCCGCGCACGGCCTGGCGCGCCTCCCAGCGCTCGAAGGCGCTGTTGAAGACGATGTTCCAGACCACGGCAATGACCGAGGACGCAGCCGCCACCACGCCCGCGTGGCCCGCACCGGCGCCGGTGAGCTGGGCCAGCCCGGCGGTGGCCACGGCGATGGCGATCAGTTCGTAGAGCGTGACGTAGACGATGCGGCGCTTGGGGCCCTGCAGGCCGCGCTGGTGGGGGATGGCAGAAGACATGGCCTCGACTTTATGTGTGATTGCCTGACACTAAAAGTCAGCTTGTTTCAATTTTTCTGATAATTGGCGCATGGCATTTTCTTCCGACAGCGTCCAGGTCTTTCTCGCCGTGCTCGACCGCGGCTCGTTCTCGGCGGCCGCGCGCGCCCTGGGCCGCGTGCCCTCGGCCGTGAGCATGGCCGTGGGGCACCTGGAGGCCGAACTGGACGTGCTGCTGTTCGAGCGCGCCGGCCGCGAGCCGCGCCCGACGGCCGCGGCGCGCGCCCTGGAGCCGCAGGCGCGGCTGCTGGCGGCGCAGCTGCAGCAGCTCAATGCGCAGGCGCTGTCGCTGACGCAGGGGCTGGAAGAGCGCCTGACGCTGGCGATCGCCCCCGAGCTGCTGGCCGCACCCTGGAGCGCGCCGCTGGCCGCGCTGGCGCAGGACCACCCGCTCCTGCAGGTCGAGGTGCTCGCCGCGCCGCAGGCCGACGCGCTCGACCTGCTGCACACCGGGCGCGCGCAGCTGGCGCTGGTGTTCGAGCGCCCCAGCATGGACGGGCGCGAGGGCTTCCAGGAAGTCGGCACCGAGGCCCTGGTCGCCGTGATGGCGCCGCAGCACCCGGTGCTGGCGGCCGCGCGCGCTGCCGCGGTGGCGCGCGGCGAGACCGCCGCCAGCGCGCGCCTGCGCGAAGAGCACCTGACGACCACGCGCCAGATCGTCGTGGCCGGCCGCGACCTGGCGCACAGCGACCCGCGCTTCGTGTTTGCGCGCCACTGCTGGCGCACCGACAACCACATCGCCGCGCTCGGCCTGATCGAGGCCGGCCTGGGCTGGGGCTGGCAGCCGCGTGCCCTGGTGCAGCCGCGCATCGAGGCCGGCACGCTGGTCGAGATGCCGTTCGAGAACCTGAGCAACGGCGTGGAGCTGTGGGTGGACCTGGTCTGGTCCAAGGAGCGCCCGCTGGGCCTGGGCGCGCGGCGCTTTGTGGCGCTGATGGGCGAAAGCGCCGCCGCCGGGGCGCCGGGCACCGCGGCACAAAAATCGGGCAAAAAAAGGCTATAGCCCTTACCCCGCCAGCGCGCACAGCCATTGATTCAGTAGCATTGAAGCCCTCGTGCGCGGGGCGGTGGCACGGGGCGCATGCCGGTCTCGCCTAAGCTGGGCGCTTCCCCCTTTTTCTGGAGAACCGCATGGCCTCCCCTTTCGACAGCCAGCACGCCGATGTGGCGCACCCCTGGTCCGCGTGGCAGCCCGCCGCCAGCGGCAAAGGCAGCAAGGCCGCCGCCGTGTCGCTGGCCGACTTCGACCCCGCGGCCAAGCCGTTCTCGCGGGGCAACAAGGCCCAGGACAAGGCCGCGGTGGAGGCGCTGGCGCTCGAACTCGACGAGCTGCAGAACCGCCTCTACGCCGACCGGCGCTACAAGCTGCTGGTGGTGCTGCAGGGCACCGACACCGCCGGCAAGGACGGCACCATCCGCAGCGTGTTCGGCCGCATGAGCGCGCTGGGCGTGCACGTGGTGGGCTGGAAGGCGCCCACCGAAGCCGAGCGCGCGCACGACTTCCTGTGGCGCATCCACCAGCAGGTGCCCGGCGCGGGCGAGGTCACGGTGTTCAACCGCAGCCACTACGAGGATGTGCTGGTGCCCGTGGTCAACGGCACCCTCACGCGCGCGCAGCAGCGCGAGCGCTTCGGGCACATCAACGCCTTCGAGCGCCTGCTCAGCGACACCGGCACCGTGGTCGTGAAATTCATGCTGCATATCAGCGCCGACGAGCAGCGCGACCGCCTGCAGGAGCGCCTGGACGACCCCACCAAACACTGGAAATTCGACCTGGGCGACATCGCCGTGCGCCAGCAGTGGGCCGCGTACCAGTCGGCCTATGAAACGCTGCTGGCGGCCACGCACACGCGCTGGGCGCCCTGGACCATCGTGCCGGCCAACTCCAAGACCCACCGCAACCTGATGATCGCCACGGTGCTGCGCGAGGTGCTGCGCAACCTCGACCTGCGCTACCCGCCGGGCGACCCGGCGCTGGAGCACTTCACGGTCGAGTGAAGGGAAGGCTGCCAGGCCCGGCCTGCCGCGCCTACCAGGCGCGCGCCACCGCCTCGGCAATCAGGCTCTCGCCGTGCGCCTGCAGCAAAGAACGAGCCGGCGCGAGGCCGGCGAAAGATAACCGTCGCGCCGGTAGGTCACCCCCAGCGGGCGCACCAGGGTGGTCTCCGTCAACAGGACTTCCTTGAGCCGGTGGTCGCTCTTGTGGGCCCAGGGCCTCTGGCACTGCGCCCTGAAAACCTCGGAACGGCCATCGCGCCTTCACAGCGCCGCCGGCCTCGCCTAAGCTTGCCGCTTCGCCCCTTTTCCGGAGCAAGGCATGGCTTTCCCTTTTTGCAGACCCTGCAGCGCGCAGTCCCCGGGGGCGACGCCATGAACGCCTCCGTGCGAACCCCTGGCAGCGCCGCCGCCCTGGTGGCGCTGTCGGCCGCCGGCTTCGGCGCCCTGGCGATCTTCGTGCGCGCTGCCTACGACGAAGGCGCGGACATGCTGGGCGTGCTGCTGCCGCGCTTTGCGCTGGCGGCGCTGGCGCTGTGGCTGCTGCTGCGCTGGCGGCACACCGGCCTGCCGGCGCGCGCGCGCCTGCCCGCCCTGGTGCTGATGGGCGCGGCCTATGTGGCGCAGTCGTTCTGCTTTTTTGGCGCGCTCCTGTTCCTTCCGGCCGGCATGGTGGCGCTGCTCTTGTACCTGTACCCGCTGTTCGTGGTGCTGCTGTCGTGGCTGCTGGGCCTCGAATCGCTCACGCGGCGGCGCCTGGTGGCGTTGGCGGTGTGCAGCGCCGGCACGGTGCTGACGCTGGGCTGGAGCCCGGGCCAGGGCGGCGGCCCGGCGCTCGACCCGCGCGGCGTGGCGCTGGCGCTGGGGGCGGCCTGCATCTACGCCTGCTACATCATCGGCGGCAGCCGGGCGACGCGCGGCGTGGCGCCGCTGGCGTCGACCGCGGTGATCCTCACCAGCGCGGCCGCCGTGCTGGCCTGCGTGGCCAGCGTGCGCGCGCTGGGGGGCCTGCCGCCGCAGCTGGCGCAGACGCTGCCGGGCTGGGGCGCCGTGGCCGCCATCGTGCTGGTGTCCACGGTGCTGGCCATTGGCCTGTTCGTCGCCGGGCTGGAGCGCCTGGGGGCGTCGCGCACCGCGCTGATCTCGATGCTCGAGCCCGTGGTCACGGTGCTGCTGGCCTGGGTCTTCCTGCAGGAGCACCTGGGCGCAGCGCAGCTGGCGGGCGGCGCGCTGGTGCTGGGCGGCGCCCTGCTGCTGGCCACCGAACGCGGCGCGCCGGCCCCGGCCGCCTGAAGCGCGGCAGCGCCGGAGGCAGGTTATGCGGGAAATGCATGACCACGAAACACCGCGGCGTTGGACACCGGCAGGGCAGTGCTTCTAAGCTAGGCGACCTTCACATCCTCCGGTCAGGATTGCCGCCATGTCACCCACCCCCAGCACCCCCGGCGTGCCCACGCACGCCCTGCCCTCGTACCTGCAGGCCGACCACCTCGGCCCCTGGGGCAACTACCTCAAGCAGGTCGACCGCGTCACGCCCTACCTGGGCCACCTCGCGCGCTGGGTCGAGACCCTCAAGCGCCCCAAGCGCATCCTGATCGTCGACGTGCCGATCGAACTCGACAACGGCACCATCGCCCACTTCGAGGGCTACCGCGTGCAGCACAACCTCTCGCGCGGCCCGGGCAAGGGTGGCGTGCGCTTCCACCAGGACGTGACGCTGTCGGAGGTGATGGCGCTGTCGGCCTGGATGTCGGTGAAGAACGCCGCCGTCAACGTGCCCTACGGCGGCGCCAAGGGCGGCATCCGTGTCGACCCGAAAAAGCTCTCGCGCAGCGAGCTCGAGCGCCTGACGCGCCGCTACACCAGCGAGATCGGCCTGATCATCGGCCCGAGCAAGGACATCCCGGCGCCCGACGTCAACACCAACGAGCAGATCATGGCGTGGATGATGGACACCTATTCGATGAACACCGGCGTGACGGCCACCGGCGTCGTCACCGGCAAGCCCATCGACCTGGGCGGCTCGCTCGGCCGGCGCGAGGCGACGGGCCGCGGCGTGTTCACCGTCGGCATGGAAGCGGCGCACCACACGGGCCTCAAGGTCGAGGGCGCGCGCCTGGCCGTGCAGGGCTTTGGCAACGTCGGCGGCACGGCGGCCAAGCTGTTTGGCGAGGCCGGCACGCGCCTGGTGGCCGTGCAGGACCACACCGGCACCGTCTACCGCGACGCGGGGCTGGACGTGGCGGCGCTCACCGCCCACGTCGCTGACAGCGGCGGCGTGGCCGGCTTTGCCGGCGCCGAAGCCCTGGACAACAGCGCCTTCTGGGCCGTGCCCTGCGACATCCTGATCCCCGCCGCGCTCGAGAGCCAGATCACCGCCGACAACGCCGGCCAGATCCAGGCGCGCATGGTCATCGAGGGCGCCAACGGCCCCACCACGCCCGAGGCCGACGACATCCTGCACGACAAGGGCGTGCTGGTGCTGCCCGACGTGATCGCCAACGCCGGCGGCGTGACGGTGAGCTACTTCGAGTGGGTGCAGGACTTCTCGAGCTTCTTCTGGAGCGAAGACGAGATCAACGCCCGCCTGGTGCGCATCATGAAAGAGGCCTTTGCCGGCATCTGGCAGGTGGCGCAAGAGCACCAGGTGAGCCTGCGCACCGCGACCTTCATCGTCGCCTGCACGCGCATGCTGCACGCACGCGAAATGCGCGGCCTGTACCCCTGAAGCGGGCGCGGCCGCCCGGCCGCGCAGATTTCCAAGCCAAAAGAGCTGCCAACGCTTATCCAGCAAGCGTTAGCAGCTCTTTTTTGATAGTCACAGCGCCCGCCCGGGCGCTGCAGTATCAGGCCTCTGCGGCGTAGAAACCCGCGCGCTGCAGCGGCCGCGTGGCGACCGGGCCCACGGCCCGCGCGATCGCGCCGATGTGGTCGGGCGTGGTGCCGCAGCAGCCGCCGACGATGTTGACCAGCCCCTCGGCGGCGAATTCGTGCACCAGGCGGCTCGTGACCTCGGGCGTCTCGTCGAAGCCGGTGTCGCTCATCGGGTTGGGCAGGCCGGCGTTCGGGTAGCAGCTGATGAAAGTGTCGGGCGCGGCCTTGGCCAGTTCCTGGATGTAGGGGCGCATCAGCGCCGCGCCTAAAGCGCAGTTCAGGCCCACGGCCAGCGGCCGCGCGTGGCGCACGCTGTGCCAGAACGCCGTGACGGTCTGGCCCGAGAGGATGCGGCCCGATGCGTCGGTGACGGTGCCGCTGATGATCAGCGGCAGGCGCTCGCCAGTCTTCTCGAACACTTCCTCGACCGCGAACAGCGCGGCCTTGGCGTTGAGCGTGTCGAAAATCGTCTCGACCAGGATCACGTCGGCGCCGCCCTCGATCAGCGCCTCGGTCTGCTCGAAGTAGGCCGCGCGCAGCTGCTCGAAGGTGATGTTGCGCGCGCCGGGGTCATTCACGTCGGGGCTGATGCTGGCGGTCTTGGGCGTCGGGCCCAGGGCGCCGGCGACAAAGCGCGGCTTGTCGGGCGTCGAATATTTGTCGCACGCGGCACGCGCCAGCCGGGCCGAGGCCAGGTTCATCTCGCGCGCGAGGTCGGCCATTTTGTAGTCCTCCTGCGCCACCGTGGTGGCGCCGAAGGTGTTGGTCTCGATCAGGTCGGCGCCGGCGGCGAGATAGCCCTCGTGGATGTCGCGGATGACGTCGGGCCGCGTGAGCGAGAGCAGTTCGTTGTTGCCCTTGACGTCGCGCGGAAAGTCCTTGAAGCGCTCGCCCGCGCTGCCGGGTCCGCTGTAGCCCTCGCCCCGGTACTGCGCCTCGCCCAGCTTGAAGCGCTGGATCATGGTGCCCATGGCGCCGTCGAGGATGGCGATGCGTTGGGCCAGGATGGCGGGAAGCTGTGCGGCGCGGGTGTAGTGAAGGGCTTGCATGGAGCGATTGTAGAAAGAGCGCCCCGCCCGGCGCCGCGCGCGGGCATTGCGCGCCGTCGCCGCAACGGCTTTATGGCCCGTCCGGGGCCGCATAGCGCGCACGCGCCATGCGGAACGTCAGGTTCCAGCGCGCGCTGCCCAGCAGGTCGTGGTGGCCGTCCTTGAGCGGGTTGACGCCGTGGTAGGCCATGCGCGCGGGGCCGCCCCACACCACCACATCGCCATGCTGCAGCGGCACGCGCTGCACCGGGTCGCTGCGGCGCAGGCCGCCCCACAGGAAGGTGGCGGACAGGCCCAGCGAGACCGAGACGATGGGCGCCGACAGGTCGGCCTCGTCCTCGTCGCGGTGCAGCGAGAGCTTGGCGCCGGGCACGTATCGGTTGATGAGGCAGGCATCGGGCACAAAGCCGGGGTGGCCGGCCGCGGCGGCGGCCGCCTGCGCCTGTGCGCGCAGCCACGCGGGCAGCGCGGGCCAGGGCTGGCCCGAGACGGGGTCGGTGGCGGTGTAGTGGTAGCGGCGTGCGTCCGACACCCACCCGAAGGCGCCGCAGTTGGTCATGGCCACCGACAGCGGTGCGCCGCCGGGCCGCACCATGGTGCGAAACGGCGCCTGCGCCGTGACCGCCGCCACCTGCGCCACCCACTGCGCGGCATGCGCGCGCGCCCAGCCGCGCAGCAGCATGGCGCCCGGCGAGAGCGTCTGCGGGCCGGGGTCGGGGGTGTCGAACAGGGGCAGCGTCATGGCAGGACATGCCATTGTAGAAACCACCCGCCGGCGCCGGCGGCGCACAATATGCGCCTTTGCGCGCCCGGGCCTCACCGCACGCTGGCGCCGCCTGAAATATCGGTCAAATCGGCCTTCAACGCTTGTCCATAAAGCGCTGGCAGCTATCAAACAAAGAGCATCCATTTGTCCCCCGCGCACTCCGTCCTGCAGGACGTCTTCGGTTACGAACAATTCCGCGGCCCGCAAGAGGCCATCACCCAGCATGTGATCGCCGGCGGCGACGCGCTCGTGCTGATGCCCACGGGCGGCGGCAAGAGCCTGTGCTACCAGGTGCCGGCCATCGTGCGCCAGCAGCAGGGGCACGGCGTGGCCATCGTCGTCTCGCCGCTGATCGCGCTGATGCACGACCAGGTCGGCGCGCTGCACGAGGCCGGCGTGAGTGCGGCGTTCCTGAACTCGACGCTGTCGTTCGACGAGGCGCAGGACGTGGAGCGGCGCCTGCAGACGGGCGGCATCACGCTCTTGTACGTGGCGCCCGAGCGGCTGAACACGCCGCGCTTCCTGGGCCTGCTCGACGGTCTGTACCAGCACGGCGGCCTGAGCCTGTTCGCCATCGACGAGGCGCACTGCGTGAGCCAGTGGGGCCACGACTTCCGGCCCGAGTACCGCGCACTGTCGGTGCTGCACGAGCGCTATGCCGGCGTGCCGCGCATCGCACTCACGGCCACGGCCGACGAGCTCACGCGCGCCGACATCGTCGAGCGCCTGCAGCTCGAAAGCGCGCGCCTGTTCATCAGCAGCTTCGACCGGCCCAACATCCGCTACACGATCGTCGAAAAGAAGGACGCCACCGCGCAGCTGCTGCGCTTCATCGAGCGCGAGCACGCGGGCGATGCCGGCGTGGTCTATTGCCAGTCCAGGAAGCGCGTCGAAGAGCTGGCCGCCACGCTGGTGGGGGCGGGCGTCAACGCCCTGCCCTACCACGCCGGTCTGCCGCAAGACGTGCGCCAGCAGAACCAGGACCGCTTCCTGCGCGAGGAAGGCATCGTGATGGTCGCGACCATCGCCTTCGGCATGGGCATCGACAAGCCCGACGTGCGCTTTGTCGGCCATGTGGACATGCCGAAGAACATCGAGGGCTACTACCAGGAAACCGGCCGCGCCGGCCGCGACGGCCTGGCCGCCGACGCCTGGATGGCCTATGGCCTCAACGACGTGGTCAACCAGCGCCGCATGATCGACGAGAGCCCGGCGGGCGAAGAGTTCAAGGCAGCGCTGCGCGGCAAGCTCGACGCGCTGCTGGGTCTGGCCGAGGCCACCGACTGCCGGCGCGTGCGCCTGCTGGCCTACTTCGGCGAGCCGTCCACGCCGTGCGGCAACTGCGACAACTGCATCAGCCCGCCCGCCGTGTGGGACGCGACGGACGCCGCGCGCAAGCTGCTGTCCACGATCTACCGCGTGCACGCGGCCAGCGGCATCGGCTTTGGCACCGGGCACATCATGGACATCCTGCGCGGCAAGAAGACCGAAAAAGTCGAGCAGTTCGGCCACGACAGGCTCTCGACCTTCGGCCTGGGTGCCGAATTCAGCGAGGCGCAGCTGCGCAGCGTGCTGCGCCAGCTGCTGGCCACCGGCGCCGTCGGCCTGCACAAGGTGATGCTCGAGAGCGGCCACAGCTTCGACACCCTGTGCCTGGCCGACGGCTCGCGCGCCGTGCTGCGCGGCGAGGTGCCGGTGCAGCTGCGCGAATCCACCGCGGCCGCGCCGCGCGAGCGCAAGCGCCGCAGCCCCGCCGGCACGCTGTCCCCGGCCGCCGCCAACCTGGACCAGGACGCGCAGGTGCGCTTCATCAACCTCAAGGCCTGGCGCGCCGAGGTGGCGCGCGAGCACGGCCTGCCGGCCTATGTGATCTTCCACGACGCGACGCTCGCGGCGATTGCGCAGCAGCCGCCGCGCACGCTCGACGACCTGCAGGGCATCAGCGGAATGGGGGCGAAGAAGCTCGAAGCCTATGGGGCGGATGTGCTGCGCGTGTGCGCGCAGTGACGGATCCGGAAAGCGCCATCTTCTGCCGCTTGCGCAGACCGAGCGCCAGCCCCGCCAAACCGAGCGCCAGCAGCGCCAGGCTGCCCGGTTCAGGCACCTGGAGGAAGCCGCGGATCTCGCCCGAAGGGAAGGTGCTGGAGTGGATATTGAGGTAGGCCTCTCCCGCCACCATGCCGGCGTACAGCGCCGCTTCGGCGCTGGCCGTGCTGCCGCCGTTGGCGGAGATGAACGCCGCGTTGTACGACGAGGCCAGGCCCATGTCGAAGGTGTGGTCGTAGGTGCCGGCGGTCACCCCGCTGGGAAATCCGGTAAAGGTGGGCGTGGTGGTGGCCACCAGGGCGTTGCCCGCGTTGGGCACCGCAGTGCAGCAGTGGATGTGGGACGCCGTCGTGCCCGCGACCAGCCCCGAAAAATCGACGCGGACCCGCATCGTGTGGGCGGCCAGGTCAAAATCGACGGTCGCAAAACCGGTGCCCGGGGAGGCCGTCGCTGGGGACTCGCTTGCTCCGTTGAGGACGGCGCTGAAGGTCACCGGGCTCGCCTGCACCACCGGAGCGCCGACAAGCGCTGCGGCCAGGGCCAGGCCCCTGAAGAAGGTGGAAGTCATGGCGGCTCTCCTTGAAGCTGCGTGTCGTGCCCCGCACGGACCGCAGAGCGCATGCATGCCGTCAAGCAAATTGCGCGCCAGCAGGCGGGCCGGCCACGCAAACCCTTGCGGGGCGCGGCTTCCGCAGGCTTCGGTGGACGCCCGCTGGCTTGGCCCGCGCAGCCGGTGGCAATTAATCCGACAGACGTTGCGTTGCATCCGGTGACGGATTTTTCGCCGGGCCGGCGCCCCGCCGGTCGTCTTTATCGGCGCTGGCGCGTTCTACACAGTGGGGTGAATCACTGCGGCCGCCCCTGGTGTCAACAGGCTGCGGGGGGCCACAACGTGCATGCCAACGCCTTTATTTCAGCCCGCGGGCGGCGCCTGGCGCTGGTGCTGTTCGTGCTGGTGGCCGCCGTGTGCGGCACCGCCGCCTTCGCACAGGCCGCCGGTGACCCGCCCGGGCGCGTGGCGCAGCTCAACTATTTCGACGGGCCCGTGAGCTTTGCGCCGGCCGGCTACGAACAGTGGGCCGGCGCGGTGCTGAACCGGCCGCTGACGCAGGGGGACCGGCTCTGGAGCGACGCCGGTGCGCGCTCCGAGCTGCACATCGGTTCGACCGCGCTGCGCATGGACGCGCAGACCAGCCTGGCCTTGTCCGCGCTCGACGACCAGACCGTGCAGCTCGCGCTGACCCAGGGCAGCCTGATCGCGCGCCTGCGCAGCCTGCCACCGGACCAGCGCTTCGAGGTCGACACGCCGAACCTGGCGTTCATGGCGTCGCAGCCCGGCAACTACCGGCTCGACGTGGACCCGGCCGCCGGCACCACGCGCGTGACGGTGCAGGCGGGCAGCGCCGTGGTCTATGGCAGCGACGGCGCATCGGTGGAGCTGGGCGCGCGCCAGCAGATCACGTTCGCGGGCGCGGACCTGGACCAGGTCGCCGGGCAGACCGCGCCGGCGCTGGACCCGTTGGACCGCTGGGCGGCGGCGCGCGACCTGGACGAAGACCGGTCGGTGGCGGCGCGCTATGTCTCGCGCGAGGTCATCGGCTACCAGCAGCTCGACCCGTACGGCGACTGGGAGGATGACCCGGCCTATGGCACCGTCTGGGTGCCGCGCGTGGCGGTGGCGGGCTGGGCGCCTTACCGCGTCGGCCACTGGGCCTCGATCGCGCCCTGGGGCTGGACCTGGATCGACGACGAGCCCTGGGGCTTTGCCCCGTTCCACTATGGCCGCTGGGCCCAGCGCGGTGCGCGCTGGTGCTGGGTGCCGGGCGCCGCTGCCGTGCGCCCGGTCTATGCGCCCGCGCTGGTGGGCTTTGTCGGCGGCAATGCGGGCGCCGGGAACTTCGGCATCGCGGTGGGCGGCGCCGTGCAGCCCGGGGTGGCCTGGTTTCCGCTGGCCCCCGGCGAAGCCTGGCGCCCGAGCTACCGGGCCAGCCCGGCCTACGTGCGCAACGTGAACCGCAGCGGGATGCGCCCCCACCCCCCGAACTCCGCGAACGCCGCCAGTGGCTACCGCTACCAGCACCTGCCGGCCGCCGTGACGGCGGTCACCGTCGCCGCGTTCGCGCAGGGCCAGCATGTGCGCGGCAACGCGCGCCCGGTGGCCGCGGCCGACCTGCAGCGCACCCGCACCGTGGCGCCGCCGGCCCCCACACGCGACCCGCGCAGCGTGTTCGGCGCCTCGCGACTGGCGCAGCCGCACCCCGCGCCACCGGCCGCCGTGGTTGACCGGCGCGTGGTCTCCCCCTCGGCCTTCCAGCACGGCCGCGGCGGTGGCGCACCGCTGCGCGAAGCCCTGCCAGGCCCGCCGCGGCAGCCCGAACCGCCGCACAGCGCGGCCGCCCCGGCGCGCGGCTTCTTGTCACCGGGCGCCGCCCCTGCGCAGCCCCCGGCCGTGCCACGCGCGCCCTTGGTGCAGCAGGAACCCAGACAACGCGAGCGGGCGCAGCCCAACCCGGCACTGCGTGAACCGAACGCGCCGGACACGCGGGCCGCACAGATGCAACAGGAACAACAGCGCGCACAGGCCGCCCGGCGCGCGCAAGCCCAGAACGAGCAGGCGGCGCGTGAACAGAATGCCCAGCGTGCGCAGGCCGCCCAGGCCGCACAGGTGCAGCAAGAGCAGCAGCGCGCGCAAAACACCCGGCGCGAACAGGCGCAGAGCGACCAGGCAGCCCGGGAACAGAACGCCCAGCGTGTGCAGGCCACCCGGGCCGCACAGCTGCAGCAGGAACAGCAGCGCGCGCAGGCCGCCCGGCGCGAGCAGGCGCAGAACGAACAGTCGGCCCGCGCTGCGCAGATGCAGGCGCAACGCGCACAGCAAGAACAGCAAATGCGCCAGGCCCAGGCCCAGCACATGCAGCAACAGCAGCAGCAGATGCAGGCGCAGCGTGCGGAGCAGCAAATGCGCCAGGCCCAGCGCGCGCAGCAGGAGCAGCAGATGCGCCAGGCCCAGAGTGAAGCCCAGCGCCAGCGGCCCCCGCAAGAGCCGCGCGGCACGCAGGTGCCCGACGACCGGGGCCGGCCTGGGGGCGGGCCGCAGCGCCCGCACCGCGAAGACCCGCGGCCGGCGCCAAACAACTGAGGGCGGGGCTTGCGCAGGCGCACCGGCCCGGTGCGGCCCAAGGCGGCTGCCCACCAGGGCGCAGCGCAAAATGCTTCCAAATAGTGAGCTAGAAGCGCTTATCCCATAAGCGTTACAGCCATTTTCTTAAACTTCACGCACCCTGCCAGGCACGCCGTGAAGCGCCTGCAAAAGAGCCGGCGCGGGCGCTGGCCGGGGCCCCCCGGCGCGGCGGCTTGCGCCATCCCAACACCCGGCGCGGCCGTATTGCCTAGACTGCGGCAGAGACACCCATCCAGCCCGAGAACGGAGACCCCCATGGCCGGCCCCACGCACGAGGTTTTCAACCAGTTCGACGAGCTCAGCGGCTACGACCTGCTGGCCACCGATGCCGCCCTGCGCGACGCGCTGGCGCGCGCGGGCGCGCAGTGGGCGCTGCCGCAGCTCGGCGCCTATGGCGCGCAGCTGGGCCGCGCCGAAACCTACCAGCTCGCGCGCGACGCCAACCGCCATGGGCCCGAGATGCGCCCCTTCGACAGCCGCGGGCGCCGTGTGGACCAGGTGGAATTCCACCCGAGCTGGCACACGCTGATGGCGCTGTACCGCGCGCAGGGACTGATCTCGCTGCCGTTTAGCAATGCGCAGCCGGGCCGCTGGAGCGCCTGGGCGGCGGGCTTTTACCTGCACGGCCAGGTCGAGCAGGGCACGCTGTGCCCCGCGACCATGACGACGGCGAGCATTCCGGTGCTGCAAAAAGAGCCGGCGCTGTGGGCGCAGCTGCAGGGCAAGCTCTACAGCGACGCCTACGACGCGCGCGACGTTCCGGTGGCCGACAAGGCCTCGGTCTGGCTGGGCATGGGCATGACCGAAAAGCAGGGCGGCTCGGACGTGCGCGCCAACACCACGCAGGCCACACCCTTGCGTTCGGGTCCGGGCGCCGGCGGGCGCGGCGGCGAATACCTGCTGCGCGGCCACAAGTGGTTCTTCTCGGCGCCGATGTGCGATGCACACCTGGTGGTGGCGCAAACGCCGCACGGCGGCCCGGCGTGCTTTTACGTGCCGCGCTGGCGCCCCGACGGCAGCAAGAACGCGGTGCACGTGCAGCGCCTCAAGGACAAGGTGGGCAACCGCAGCAATTCAAGCAGCGAGGTCGAGTTCGACGGCGCCTGGGGCCTGCTGATGGGCGAAGAGGGGCGCGGCATTCCAACCATCATCGAGATGGCGACCATGACGCGGCTCAACTGCGTGATCGGCAGCGCCGCGATGCTGCGCCAGGCAACCGTGCAGGCCATCGCCTATGCGCGCCAGCGCCAGGCCTTTGGCAAGCGCCTGGCCGAGCAGCCGCTGATGCGCTCCGTGCTGGCCGACCTGGCGCTGGAGAGCGAGGCCGCGCTGGTGCTGGCGATGCGGCTGGCGCACGCTTTCGAGCACGCCGACGACCCGGCGCAGCGCGCCTGGAAGCGCGTGGTGACGCCGGCGGCCAAGTTCTGGGTCTGCAAGCGCGCCGTGGAGCTCACGGGCGAGGCGATGGAGGTGTTTGGCGGCAACGGCTACGTCGAGGACGGCGTGATGGCGCGGCTGTTCCGCGAGGCGCCCGTCAACTCGATCTGGGAAGGCTCGGGCAACGTGATGTGCCTCGATGTGCTGCGGGCGCTCGCGCGCGAGCCCGAGGCCGCCGCCGCGCTGCTGGCCGAGCTGGCGCAGGACGCGGCCGGCGAGCCGCGCCTGGTGGCCGAGCTGGACACGCTGGCCCAGTGGCTGGGCCAGGGCGCGCCGGTGCCCGAGGCCGCCGCGCGCACCCTCACCCAGCGCCTGGCCCTGGTGGCCCAGGCCTGCCTGCTGCGCCGCCACGCGCCGGCCTGCGTGGCCGACGGCTTCATCGCCACGCGCTTTGCCGACCCGCACTGGGGCCGCGTGGTGGGCGCGCTGGACGCGCGCGCGCTCGCCGTGGACGCCCTGCTGGAGCGCGCCTTTCCGGCCTAGGCGCTGCGGATGCCACGCCGCCGATATGGATGAAAATCGCCTCTGGGGCTTATGGGACAATCGATTGAAGCTATCAAAAGAGAAGCGGAACCGGTGCGCCGCCCTCTTTCCAAAGAGGGACCTGCGGCCCCACAATGGCGCGCATGCTATCCCTCCAAGACATCCGCGACGCCGCCGCGCGCGTGCAAGGCCACGTGCTGAACACGCCCTGCGTCGAATCGCAGACGCTGTCGCAAATCGTCGGCGCGCAGATTTTTCTGAAGTTCGAGAACCTGCAGTTCACCGCCTCGTTCAAGGAGCGCGGCGCCTGCAACAAGCTCACGCTGCTCACGGCCGAGGAGCGCGCGCACGGCGTGGTCGCCATGAGCGCCGGCAACCACGCCCAGGGCGTGGCCTACCACGCGCAGCGCCTGGGTGTGCGCGCCGTCATCGTCATGCCGCGCTTCACGCCCGGCGTGAAGGTGGAACGCACGCGCGGCTTCGGCGCCGAGGTGGTGCTGCACGGCGACACGCTCGACGAGGCCCGCGCGCATGCCTATGCGCTGGCCCAGGCGCAGGGCCTGATCTTCGTCCACCCCTACGATGACGAAGCCGTGGCCGCCGGCCAGGGCACGCTGGCGCTGGAGATCCTGCAGGCCGTGCCCGACCTGGACACGCTGGTCATCGCCGTGGGCGGCGGCGGCCTGATCGCCGGCGTGGCTACGGCGGCCAAGGCGCTGCAGCCCGGCATCGAGATCGTGGGGGTGCAGACCACGCGCTTTCCGGCCATGGTGAACGCGGTGAAGGGCACGCACCACCCGCAGGGCACGTCGACCATTGCCGAGGGCATTGCCGTGGGCACGCCCGGCGTGATCACGCAGGAGGTGGTCAAGCGCCTGGTGGACGACCTGGTGCTGGTCGACGAGGGCGACATCGAGCAGGCCGTGCTGATGCTGCTCGAGATCGAAAAGACCCTGGTCGAGGGCGCCGGCGCGGCCGGGCTGGCCGCGCTGCTGCGCTACCCCGAGCGCTTTGCCGGCAAGAAGGTCGGTCTGGTGCTGTGCGGCGGCAACATCGACCCGCTGCTGCTGGCCGCGATCATCGAGCGCGGCATGGTGCGCTCGGGGCGCCTCGCGCGCATCAAGGTCAGCGCGCGCGACACCCCCGGGGCGCTCGCGCGCATCACGGCCACCGTGGCCGACGCCGGCGCCAACATCGAGGAGGTGCACCACCAGCGCGCCTTCACGCTGCTGTCGGCGCAGAACGTGGAGATCGAGCTGGTGCTGCAGACGCGCGGCCACGCCCATGTGGCCGAGGTGCTGGAGCAACTGCGCAGCGCCGGCATGGAGGCGGCTCTGGTGTGAAGTTCCGAGGACCTGCGGGCAATACCCGCCGATCGCGCTAGGGCGCCATTTTCTTGAGCAGCGGAGCGACCAGGTCCATCGGCAACGGAAACACGACGGTCGTGTTCTTGTCCGCGCCGATCACGGTCAGCGTCTCCAGGTAACGCAGCATGATGGCCTGCGGCTCCTGCGCCAGGACTTTGGCGGCTTGGAACAGTTTTTCGGACGCCTGCAGTTCGCCCTCGGCATGGATGACCTTGGCACGCCGCTCGCGCTCGGCCTCGGCCTGGCGCGCGATCGCCCGGATCATCGATTCGGTCAGATCGACCTGCTTGATCTCGACATTGGACACCTTGATGCCCCAGGTGTCGGTTTGCGCATCGAGCGCCTGCTGGATGTCCAGGTTCAGCGACTCGCGCTCGGCCAGCATCTCGTCGAGCTGGTGCTTGCCGAGCACCGAGCGCAGCATGGTCTGCGCCAGCTGGCTGGTCGCCTCCAGGTAGTTGACCACCTGGATCACCGCCTTCTCGGCATCGACCACGCGCAGATAAACCACGGCGTTGACCTTCACCGAGACGTTGTCGCGCGAGATCACGTCCTGGGGCGGCACCTCCAGCACCACGGTGCGCAGATCCACCCGCACCACCTGCTGGACCACGGGAACCAGGAGGACGAGCCCCGGCCCCCGGACCTTCCAGAAACGCCCCAGGGTGAAGACGACGCCGCGCTCGTACTCGCGAAAAACCCGGATCGAGGCGAACGCCAGGGCGATCAGCAGAAGCAGGCCTGGCAGCCAGGACCAGTGAAAAGCAGTTGCCATATTGCCCATCCTTTCGGCGGTGAATACCGATCCATCGCTGGCGCCAGCCGAGGCCGATAGGCCTGCCCACGGGGCCAGCACGGCAGCGGTCGTGCTGTAGCCCCCGGCGCGCTGCCCCTCCAACGGCTAAAATCGCGCCAACACTGCAATTTTGGAGATGAGCACAATGTCCCAGCCCCACGCCCCGCAAGCGCACGATGCCCCGACACACGACGCCGTTGAGGCGGTTGTGCCCCTGATCCCCGTGGTGATCCCGCTGGTCGGTGGCATCATGATCTTCCTGCTGGCCATGATCGCCGTGACCATGGCCTGAAGGGTCCTGCCGCTTCGCCCGAGCCCCGCTTTGCGGGGCTTTTTTTCGACTCCGCACAATGCACGCTTGGCGCCCCGGCGATCTGGCTTACCGCACTACCGACCGGCCATCGACGGATGCACCGAGCATACGCAGTCCTAGCGCCCCGTTTTGCTCGAAGGTGCGGCTGACGCTTGCCACAGGCAGCACCAAGTCGGCACCGGGCGCGCACCATCCTGGAAGGGAACGCCATGGGGCGCGCCGTGTTCACCTAGGCCACGGAGGGGCCCCGCGCCACAGCGATCGCCGCGGGTGCCGACGCAAGGTTGGCGGCTGAAATCACGGCCTGCGCGGCGGCGGTCCCGGTGGCGGACGGTTGCACGACGATTTTGCGCGGTGCAGTGCCGACCGCGATTGCCTTCGTCTGGCCGGTGGCGAGGTCCACGGCGCTCACGTCGTTCGAGCCTTCGTTGGTGACATACACGGTTTTGCCGTCCACGGAAGCCTGCCAATGCGGCTGCTTGCCCACCGCAATCGAACGCACACTCTTGTTCGTCGCGGGATCGAACAACTGCAATTCGCCCGGACCTTGGACGACCGCGGTGGCGAACGCCGCGCCACGGTAGAGTTTGGCCACGTGCGGCGACACGCCAGTCGGCACTTCGGCGACGGTCTTGTCCGTCTCCGGGTCCAGCACCTCGATCGCGTTGAGCCCGGCCACGGTGACATACAAGGCCTTGCCGTCGTACCCGAATTCGGGATCGCGCGGCGCCTTGTCCAGCGCCAGCGAACGCAGGACGGCGTGCGACGCCAGGTCGATCACCACCAGCGCGAATTTTCCGGGCGCCTGCGAGGCGACATAGGCGAGCTTGCCGTCCGGCCGAATCGCAATGGTGTGCGGATTCGCCACCGGCACCGTCGCCACGACGGCGTTCGTCGCCACGTCGATGAAAGCGACGCGGTTGTCGCCGTAAACCCCGGCGAGCAGGGTCTTGCCATCCGGCGCCATGGCCAGGCCGTGCGGCGTGTGGCCCACTTCGATGGTCTGGACGACGCGGTCATTCGCCGTGTCGATCACGCTGATGCCGGTGCTGCTTTCGCCCCCGACATAGACCCGGCGGCCGTCGGGCGTGATGCCCATGCCGTGCGGGCCCGCGGCGACGGGCACCGTCGCGACGACTGCGCCCGTCGCCGTGTCGATCACGCTCACCGTGCTGTCCTTGAAATTGCCGACATAGGCCTTGGGACCGCCCGCAAAAGCCGCGATGGCCAGCGACGCCATCGCGGCGCCAGTGACCATGCGCACGAGTTGCATCAACCACCGGCGGCATGTCGGCAATGCCGCGATCAAGGTACCACCACGGTGGGGAAACAGCGAAGACAGCGTCATGCGAACACCCCCTGAATGCCGGAACAAACGACCAAGAGATTCGACAGGCAGTACTTTTGGACCGACACGGCGCCGCGTTGGTTCCGGCATGCGTGCGGGCCTGTCGGGCCGCCGCAATCGACCTGTGCGAGGAGCGATGGGTGGGTTGACCGGGGCGGGCCATGCGCATCTTTCCGGCACTCGGCCGGTTTTATGGCTTTCTCGGCCACAAGCGGGCCGGAAACCACATAACGTTATGCTTTGTTTGCATGAATATGCCGCCTGTCTGACAGACAAAAACCGGACGGCTTCATAAAATCGTCACCCCAGCCGCTGGTGCAGCACCGGGCCATCACACCTGCCGGCTGAGCCCAAGCTGTTTTTTCAAAGGCAGCGCTTGGCGCTCGCGCCAACGCAGGCCTGTAACGCGCCCGCCGGTCCGCTTCCTTTGAAAAAACCGTTTTTCAACTTAAGGAAGCTCCCGATGAACTCCCCCCACATGCAGGGCCTGGCCCTCAATGCTCCCGACTATGTCAAACACCCGCGCCTGCTCGCCTGGGTGGCCGACATGGTGGCGCTGTGCAAGCCCGACGCCATCTACTGGTGCGACGGCAGCGAGGCCGAGTACGACCGCCTGTGCCAGCAGCTGGTGGATGCCGGCACGCTGCAAAAGCTCAACCCCGCCAAGCGCCCCAACAGCTTCCTGGCCAAGTCCGATCCCAGCGACGTGGCCCGCGTCGAAGACCGCACTTTCATCTGTTCAGAGAAGAAGGAAGACGCCGGCCCGACCAACAACTGGATGGCGCCGGCCGAAATGCGCGCCACGCTGGCGCCGCTGTTTGACGGCTGCATGCAGGGCCGCACCATGTACGTGGTGCCGTTCTCCATGGGCCCGCTGGGCAGCCCGATTGCCCACATCGGCATCGAGCTGTCCGACAGCGCCTATGTGGCCGTGAACATGAAGATCATGACGCGCATGGGCCGCGCGGTGTTCGACGTGCTGGGCACAGACGGCGATTTCGTGCCCTGCGTGCACACCGTGGGCGCGCCGCTGGCCGCAGGCCAGACGGACGTGAAGTGGCCCTGCAACAAGACCAAGTACATCGTGCACTACCCCGAAACGCGCGAAATCTGGAGCTACGGCTCGGGCTACGGCGGCAACGCGCTGCTGGGCAAGAAGTGCTTTGCGCTGCGCATCGCCTCGACCATGGGGCGCGACCAGGGCTGGCTGGCCGAGCACATGCTGATCCTGGGCGTGACCAACCCCGAGGGCAAAAAGTACCACGTCGCGGCGGCCTTCCCTTCGGCGTGCGGCAAGACCAACTTTTCGATGCTCGTGCCGCCCACCGGCTTTGACGGCTGGAAGGTCACGACGATCGGCGACGACATCGCGTGGATCAAGCCTCAGGCCGACGGCTCGCTGCGCGCCATCAACCCCGAGGCCGGCTACTTCGGCGTGGCCCCGGGCACGAACTACCACACCAACCCCAACTGCATGGCCAGCCTCGACAAGAACGTGATCTTCACGAACGTCGCGCTGACCGACGACGGCGACGTGTGGTGGGAAGGCATGGAAAAGGACACGGGCAGCCTGCCCGACCACCTGATCGACTGGCAAGGCCAGGACTGGACACCCCAGATCGCCAAGGAAACCGGCGCCAAGGCCGCCCACCCCAATGCGCGCTTCACCGTGGCCGCTACCAACAACCCGGCGCTGGACGAGGCCTGGGACGACCCCAAGGGCGTGAAGATCGACGCCTTCATCTTCGGCGGCCGCCGCTCGACCACGGTGCCACTGGTGACCGAGGCCCGCAACTGGACCGAAGGCGTCTACATGGCCGCCACCATGGGCAGCGAGACCACCGCCGCCGCCGCCGGCCAGCAGGGCGTGGTGCGCCGCGACCCGTTCGCCATGCTGCCCTTCATGGGCTACCACATGAGCGACTACTTCCAGCACTGGCTGGACCTGGGCACCAAGGTGCAGGCCAGCGGCGCCACGCTGCCGCGCATCTACACCACCAACTGGTTCCGCAAGGGCGAGGACGGCAAGTTCGTCTGGCCCGGCTACGGCGAGAACATGCGCGTGCTCAAGTGGATGATCGACCGCATCGAAGGCCAGGCCGCAGGCCAGCAGACCATGTTCGGCGTGGCGCCGCAGTACGCGGAGATCAACTGGACCGGCCTGGACTTCAGCCCCGCACAGTTCGAGACCGTCACCGCGATCGACACGGCGGCCTGGCAGGACGAACTCAAGTTGCACGACGCACACTTTGACCAGCTGGCCGAGCGCCTGCCCCGGGAACTGCTGGCGACGCGCGCCGCCATCGAGGCACGCCTCGGCGCCTGAGGCGCCAGCGCGGTGCAAGGCGCAGCAGCGCCGCGCCGCCCACCGCGCAACAGCCACCCGCCGGGTGGCTGTTTTTTGGGCCAGAAATCCCCGCTCTGCGCGGGTCTCCGCGGCAAAGACACAGGTCCTCTGAACGTCTGCGGTCGCTGCGGGCACAAAAAAACCGCGCACGCGGCGCGGTGGGACAGTGGCGCGGCGCTGGGCCGGGCGTTCAGTCTTGGCGGTTCAGGGCGCAGATCAGGTCGGTCATGATGCGCGGGTCGGTCTGGGCCAGCGCCCACAGTTCACGCTCTTCGCGGGCCAGCTTGCGGGCAGCGCGCCAGGCATTCCAACGTGCGCGCAGGCGGCCCACCGCGGGGGAGATCGCGCCAGACTCCGCCGCGCCATAGGCCGAGAACACGGTGCTGTGCACCACACGCTCGGCAGCAGGAGCCGGGGTCTTGGCCGGAGCGGAATACGAGGTGAAAACGGCGTTGTGGGCCAGGGAAGTCATGGTGGAGTCCTTCAAACAACAGCACTGTGTGGGTGCGATGGGTCAATCCTAGGGTTTACCCAGGTATCTGTCCACTTTAGGTTGGTGATGATGGCCATTCACACCATGAATACCGTTATCGCATGTCCACTGCTGCGTTTCGCCGGCTCGACCTGAACCTGCTGCGCGTCTTTGACGCTGTCATGGCCGAGCGCAACCTGACGCAGGCGGCGCACAAGCTGGCGCTCACGCAGCCGGCCGTGAGCAATGCACTGCGCCGCCTGCGCGAGGCGCTGGACGACGAGCTCGTGCGCCGCGGCGCCACGGGCATGGAGCCCACGCCGCGCGCCCTGGCGCTGTGGCCGGTGGTGCAGGAGGCCTTGGCGCAGCTGGAAGCGGCGCTGGTGCCCGCAGAGTTCGTCCCCCGGCTCGCACACAACACCTTTGTGCTGGCGATGGCCGACGCCACCGCGGCGGCGCTGATGCCGCGCATGGTGGGCATCCTCGCCGCCGAGGCGCCCGGCGTGTCGGTGCGCGTGCTGCCCCTGGCCACGCGCGACCCGCGCCGCCTGCTCGACGACGAAGTGGCCGATCTGGCGATCGGCTACTTTCCTGCCGTGCTGACCGACCTCACGGCGCAGCGGCAGGCGGGCGAACCGGTGGCCTATGCGCACCAGCGCGTGTACGACGGCGAGTACGTGTGCCTGATGCGCAAGGACCACCCGCTGGCCCATGCGCCGCTGACGCTCGATGCCTATTGCGCCGCGCGCCACCTGCTGGTGAGCTTTTCGGGCCGGCCGTATGGCTTCACCGACGAGGCGCTGGCCGCGCTAGGGCGCGAGCGGCGCATCGTGCTCACTGTGAACCAGTTCTTCACCGCCGGGCGTGTGGTCGCCCGCTCGGATCTGCTCACCGTGCTGCCGCTGCATTTCTTTGGCGTCACCGGGCTGGAAGGCGAACTGGTCTGGCGGCCGCTGCCGCTGTCCCTGCCCACGGTGCATGTGGACGCGCTGTGGCACCTGCGCCGGCGCCACGGCGCCGCGCACGAATGGCTGCGTGCCGTGGTGGAGCGCTCGGCCGGCGCCGACAATGGCGCCCATGAAGATCCAGCTGCTGTCCGACCTGCACCTTGAGGTACACCCCGGCTTCGTGCCCGAACCCGCGCCCGGCGCCGACCTGCTGGTGCTGGCCGGCGACATCGGCTCGTACCAGACCAGCTCGCTGCTGCAGGATGGCGATTTCGGTCTGGCGCGCTTTTCGCCGCTGCCGCAGTACGCGGGCTGGCCCACGCCGGTGCTGTTCGTGCCGGGCAACCACGAATACGACGCCCAGGACTTCGACGCCGCCCATGCGCGCTTGCGCGCCACCTGCGAACGCCTCGGCCTGGTCTGGCTGGAGCGCGAGACCGCCGTGCTGGGCGGCGTGCGCTTTGTCGGCACCACGCTGTGGAGCGACTTCGATGCGCTCGCCGAACACGAGGGCTGCACCGACCTGGCGCGGCGCCTGCGCATGCGCGAGAAGGCGTTCCGCGCCGCCAACTTCTACCTCCGCAAGACCGGCGGCACGCGCGCGGGCCAGCCCTTCCTGGCAGACGCCGTGCGCGCGCAGGGGCTTCTCTGCCAGCAGTGGCTGCGCGCCGCATTGGCATCGTCTTTCGACGGGCCCACCGTGGCCATCACCCACTTTGCGCCCAGCCTGCGCAGCGCCGACCCGCGCTATGGCCTGGTGCCCGGCACCGCGGGCTTTTGCAACGCGCTCGACGGTCTGATGGAACACGCGCAGCTATGGCTGCATGGCCACCTGCACGCCCCCAGCGACTACAGCGTGGCGGGCCGCCGCCGCGACGGCACCCCCTGGCAGTGCCGCGTGGTCGCCAATCCGCTGGGCTATGCGCGCAAAAACGAGCAGGAGCGCTTCCTGGCGCAGTGCTGCGTCACCTTATGATGCCCAGCGACCGCGGCGGTAGCGGGTCCCTGCAGCCCCACCGCCTTTTGTAAAACTGACTTATCGGATTGGGAGAACTGCATGAACATCCTGCTTGCTGTCGACGGCAGCGCGTACACCAAGAAAATGCTCGCCTACCTAGCCGCGCACGACGAACTGCTGGGCGGCTCGCACAGCTACAGCGTGCTCACCGTGCAGCCCGCGCTGCCGGCGCGCGCGCGCGCCGCGCTGGGCAAGGCCGTGGTGGACAAGTACTACGCCGATGAGGCCGACAAGGTCATCAGCCCGGTGTCCAAGTTCCTGAGCCGCAAGGGGGTGGAGCCGCAGCGCATCGTCAAGGTCGGCCCCGTGGGCGAGACCATCGCCAAGGTGGCCGACAACGGCAAGTTCGACCTGCTGGTCATGGGCTCGCACGGCCACGGCGCGCTGGCCACGCTGGTGATGGGCTCGGTCACCACCCAGGTGCTGGCACACAGCGGCGTGCCGGTGCTGATCGTGCGCTGAAGCAGGGACACCCGCTGCGGCGTCCGCCCTCGGCCTGCGTGCCGGCGGGTGGATCGCCGCACCGCACCGACGCCCGCCTGCGCGGGCGTTTTTCATGGCGTGTGCCGCGTCAGCGCGCGCGCAGGCCGTCGAAACAGGAGCGCAGCACGAGGTCGACGATCTCGGCATCCGGGTATTGGCCGCTGTCCTTGAGAAAGCCCACCACCGGGTCGCAGGCGCGCGCGTACAGGGTGTAGAGCACGGCCAGCGGCGGCAGCGTGGTGTCGACCGCGCCCTGGTCCTGGGCCTCGGTGATCCACTGCCCGAGCTGGTCGCTCACGGCGACCAGGCCGGCGAGGTAGTTCGGGTCGGCCATTAGCACCGCACGCAGTGCCGAGTTGCGGCTGGGCAGCAGCGGCATCTCCTGCGCCAGCAGGCGCTCCAGCGACCAGCGCACCACGGCGCGCAGCTTGTCGGTCGGCGCCAGGGCGCCATCGAGCGAGGCGAGGTAGGCGCGCACCCGGCCCAGCACCTGCACCATGGCGGCGCAGCACAGGTCCTCCTTGCTGCCGAAATGCTTGTACAGGCTGGCCTTGGCAATGCCCACGACCTGGGCCACGTCGTCCATGGTCATGGCATCGAACGCCTTCTCGCCGAGCAGCTGGCAGGTCGCCTGCAGGATGGCTTCCTCGCGTGCGAGGTGCATGTACTCCTTGAAGGAACGCCGGGGCGGTGCGGTGGTCATGGCGCTATCTTATTCAGCGCAGGCAAAAAACAGATCGCCATGGTTAATCGGCAACCCCGCAGTAGCCGTGCATCCACGCCGGTCTTGCGGCCAACCCGTCAGGCCAGCGCCCGCCCGGCGCCCGCCCGCAGCGCCTGGGTCAGCGCATCGAGCACCTGCGACTCCAGGTTCCAGCAGTGCCAGTACAGCGCGATGGGCAGCGCGTGGCCCGGCGCCAGGTCAACGAACTCGCCGCTGGCCAGCCGCTGGCGCACCAGCAGCTCCGGCACCACGCCCGCGCCCCAGCCCGCGGCCACCGCGCGCACCTGGCCTTCCGAACTGGGCACGAACAGGTGGCTGAGCGCCACGCGCTTGAGACCGAAGGCGCGCGCAACGAACTCGGCCTGCATGTCGTCCTTGCGGTTGAACGACAGGAAGGAGACCTTGCGGAAGTTGTGCGCATTCAGGCCGTCGGGCAGGTGCTGCTGGGCGAAATCGCGCGAGGCCACGGCGACGTAGCGCATGGCCCCCAGCGGCACGACCTTGCAGCCGCGCAGGGCCTGCCCGAGCGTGGTGACGCAGCCGAGCACCTGGCCCGAGCGCAGCCACTCCTGGGTGAAGTCCTGGTCGTCGGCCACGATCTCCAGCGGCAGCCGCTGGTGCACCAGGGCCTGCAGCGCGTCCAGCGCCCAGGTGGCAATGCTGTCGGCGTTGATGGCGATGGCGATGCGCTCGTCCTCGCGGCCGCCGCCCGGCGCGCTGGGGGCCAGGTCCTGCAGATCGCGTTCGAGGTCGGCGCGCAGCAGGCGCAGCTGCTTGGTGTGCTTGAGCAGCAGCTGGCCCGCCGAGGTGGGCTTGAGCGGGCGGCTGCGCACGATCAGCACCGAGCCGACCTGCGTCTCCAGCGCGCGCAGGCGCTGCGACACGGCCGACTGGGTCACGTTCAGGCGCTGCGCGGCGCGCTCGAAGCCGCCCTCTTCAACGATGGCGGCGAGGCATTCGAGGGCGGTGGGATCGTAGGAACTCATGGCAGGCCAGGTCAGGGAAGGAACAGGGAGAGCGGGCTCGGCTACTCTATTAGAGCAACTGATGCTTTTAGAACAAGTTTAATTTTGCTGTTGGCGCCCGGCAATGTGTCGCACACTGCGCCCCATGAAAACCATTGTTCTGGGCGCCGGCATCATCGGCATCAGCACGGCCTGGCACCTGCTCGAGCGCGGGCACGAGGTCACCGTCGTCGACCGCCAGCCGGACGCCGCGCTCGAGACCAGCTTCGCCAACGCCGGGCAGATCTCGGTGAGCTACTGTGAGCCCTGGGCGAACCGCGAGGCGCCGCTCAAGGCGCTCAAGTGGATGTTCGACAAGGAGGCGCCACTGCTGTTTCGCCCGCAGCTCGACTGGCAGCAGTGGCGCTGGGGCCTGCAGTTCCTCGCGCAGTGCAACGACGCGGCCTTCGAGCGCAACGTGCAGCAGATCGTCGCGCTGGGCGCCTACAGCCACGCCGCGCTCAAGGACGTGGTGCGCACCACCGGCATCGAATACCACCGGCTCGAGCGCGGCATCGCGCATTTCTACACCGACCAGAAGTCCTTCGACGAGGCCGGGCACGCCGTCGAGCTGATGCGCAAGTACGGCGTGCAGCGCCGCCTGGTCAGCCGCGAGGAGCTGCTCGCGATCGAGCCCGCGTTCCGCGCCTACGGCGCGCACATCACGGGCGGCACCTACACCAGCACCGACGAAAGCGGCGATGCGCGCGTGTTCACGCAGGCGCTGGCCCGGCGCTGTGCCGAGCGCGGCGTGCGGTTCCTCTACGGCCACGACGTGCTGCGCCTGAACAAAACCGGCAATGCTATTGAATTCGTAGCTACCAGCGCACACCAGGAAAGCGCTGGAGGCCAAAAACATTCCAAACACCAGGCCCTGAAGGCCGACGCCGTGGTCGTGGCCTGCGGCTCCTACAGCGCGCCGCTGCTGCGCGGCGTCGGCGTGGACTTGCCGATCTACCCCGGCAAGGGCTACAGCGCCACCTTCCCGCTGCTGCGCCCCGAGGGCGCGCCGCTGGTCTCGACCATCGACGACGGCCGCAAGATCGCCATGAGCCGGCTGGGCAACGTGCTGCGCGTGGCCGGCACCATCGAGCTGGGCGGCTACGACCTTTCGCTCGACACGCCGGTGGCGCGCGCGCGCTGCCACATGCTGTCGCGCCGCATCGAGGAAATCCTGCCCGGCGTCTGCGACACGCGCACGCCCGAGCAGGGCGGCGATCCGCAGTACTGGGCCGGCCTGCGCCCGGCGACGCCGACCAACATCCCCTACATTGGCCGCACGCGCGTGGACCGGCTCTGGGTCAACGCCGGCCACGGCACGCTGGGCTGGACGCACGGCGCGGGCTCGGGCAAGGCGCTGGCCGAGCTGATCAGCGGCGAGCGCCCTGCCATGCAGTTCGGCTTCCTGGGCATGGACCGGGCGCCGGTGCCGCCGCAGCGCACGCGCATGCCGGCGTAGGCGCCACACGCGGTCTGCGGTCTCTTGCGGGCATCGGCACGCGGCGCGCCGCCGCCCTGCCTCAGTGCAGCGTGCGCCGGCGGGCCAGGAAGTCGAGCAGCGCGGCGTCAAAGCCGTCGGGATCTTCGAGCTGCGGCCAGTGGCCGACCTGGGGCAGGCTGGCATGGCGCGCATCGGGCAGCACATGGGCCAGCGCCTGCAGGGCCTCGGGGGGCGTGCAGCGGTCATGAGCGCCGCCCAGCAGCAGCACCGGCAGGTGCAGGCGCGAGAGCGCCGCCGCGCGGCGGTCGAACGCGACCAGCGCCTGCAGCGCGCGCCGGTAGGTGGCGCGGTGCACCTGCGCCATGGCGTGGCTGGCCAGCCGCACGCCCTCGGGCAGCGCGCCCGGGCCGATGCCCTGCGGCACCAGCGTCTGCGCGATCTGCTCCATGCCGTGGCCCGCGTCGAGCGCCTGCAGGCGCGGCGCCACCCAGTCGCGCACGGCCGCCGCGTCCAGCGGCGGGCCGCCGGCGCACAGCACCATCCGGCGCACGCGCGCCGGGTGGCGCAGCGCCACCTCCAGCGCCAGCATCGCCCCCAGGCCGTGGCCCACCAGGGTCAGCGCGGTGGTGGGCTGCAACAGGTCCATCAGCGCCAGGCAGCGCTGCGCGAGGCCTTGGAAACCGTAGGGCTCGATCGGGGCACTGTGGCCGTAGCCCGGCATGTCCCAGGCGACGGCGCGGTAGCCGGCGCTCGCCAGCGTCTCCACCTGGGGCGCAAAGCTCAGGTGCCCGCCGTCGGCGTCGTGCAGCATGAGCACCGCGGCGCCCGAGCCCAGGGAGGTGAAGGTGGGAAGCATGGACATGTGGTGGGGGGCGCGGTGCGCTGCAGCGTTTCGGTGCCCGGACCATAATAGCCGGCCCCGCCTGCGACTGCCCCACTTCCGCCCCCTCTCCCGTGCCCCGTTCTGCCCTGCTCCGCCCGCCCAGTTTTTCCTCCAGCGAATTTCGCGCGGCCCTGGGCATGTTCGCCACCGGCGTGACCATCGTCACGGCGCGCAGCGCCGAGGGCCAGCTGACCGGGCTCACGGCCAATTCCTTCAATTCGGTGTCGCTCACGCCGCCCCTGGTGCTGTGGAGCCTGGCGCGCAAGGCCGCGTCGCTGCCGGTGTTTGCCGCGGGTGCGCACTATGCGATCAACGTGCTGGCGGCGCACCAGAAGCCGTTGGCCGAGCGCTTTGCCATGCGCGGCGTGGACCGCTGGGCCGGCGTGGCGCACACGCCGGGCGAAAACGGCGCGCCGCTGCTCGAAGGCGCGCTGGCCACGTTCGAGTGCTTCAACCGCAGCCGCCACGAAGAGGGCGACCACGTGATCTTCGTCGGCGAGGTCGAGCGCTGCACGCACCAGGCCGGCGTGCCGCCGCTGCTGTACCACGGCGGGCGCTTCTATACCGAGCACCCGCTCTAGACTGCTATTGCTTCAATAGCTGCAAGCGCTTTGCCAGAAAGCGTTTGAGGCCATTTTGGCCCCAAGCTATCCGCGCGCGGTCTCGGGCAGCTCGATCTTGACTTCGAGCACTTCGAGGTTGTCCTGGCGCTCCAGGTGCACCTTGATGTCGTCGGCGTTGATCGACACGTACTTGGAAATCACGGCCAGCAGCTCGCGCTGCAGCGCGGGTAGGTAGTCGGGCGCGGCAGCGTTGCGGCCGCTGCGCTCGTGCGCCAGGATGATCTGCAGGCGCTCGCGGGCGACGCTGGCGGTCTTTTTCTTTTCTCCGAGGAGCAGGGACAGCAGGGACATGGCGGCTTACCTCCCACCGAAAATGCGCTTGAAGAAACCGGGCTTTTGCGCGTCGGTGAAGCGCAGCGGCTTGTCCTCGCCGAGGAAGCGGTCGATCACGTCCTTGTAGGCCTCGGCCACGTCGGTGCCATTGAGGTGGATCGCGGGCAGGCCCTGGTTGGACGCCTGCAGCACGGCCTCGGACTCGGGGATCACGCCGATGAGCTTGATGCGCAGGATGTCCTGGATGTCGTCGAGCGAGAGCATGTGGCCGTCTTCGACGCGGCCCGGGTTGTAGCGCGTGATCAGCAGGTGCTCCTGGATCGGCTCGCCACCGTCGATGGCGCGCTGGGTCTTGGAGCCCAGCATGCCCAGGATGCGGTCGGAGTCGCGCACCGACGACACCTCGGGGTTGGTCACCACCAGGGCCTCGTCGGCGAAGTGCATCGCCAGCAGCGCGCCGCTCTCGATGCCGGCGGGCGAGTCGCAGACGATGAAGTCGAAGTCCATGGCCGCCAGGTCCTTGAGCACCTGGCCCACGCCGTCCTGGGTCAGCGCGTCCTTGTCGCGCGTCTGCGAGGCCGCGAGCACGAACAGGTTGTCGCTGTTCTTGTCCTTGATCAGCGCCTGGTGCAGGTTGGCGTCGCCCTGGATGACGTTGATGATGTCGTACACCACGCGCCGCTCGCAGCCCATGATGAGGTCGAGGTTGCGCAGGCCGACGTCAAAGTCGATCACGGCGGTCTTATGGCCGCGCAAGGCGAGGCCCGAGGCAAATGCGGCGCTGGTGGTGGTTTTGCCCACGCCACCCTTGCCGGAGGTCACGACGACGATTTTGGCCATGTGTTGCAAATCCCTTTGGGTTGGTTCAGAAAATCGGAATGCGGGGGGCTCACAGCGGCTCGATGAGCAGCTTCTCGCCCTCCAGGCGCACCTGGGCCGGTTTGCCCACGATGTCGGCAGGAATGGCGACCTCGGTGGTGCGGTAGATGCCGGCAATGGAGACCAGCTGCGGCTCCATGCAGGTGGTGAAGATGCGCGCGCCGGTGTTGCCGCGCGCGCCGGCGATGGCGCGGCCGCGCAGCGGTGCGTAAACGTGGATGTTGCCGTCGGCGATCACCTCGGCGCCAAAGCTGACCACGGCCAGCACCACCAGGTCGGCGCCGCGCGCATAGACCTGCTGGCCCGAGCGCAGCGGCTTGTCGACCACCACGGTGCCGGGGCCCGGCACGGGCACCTCGCGCACCACCTCGACCTCGTGCACTTCGTGGACCACCTCGGGCGGTTCGGTGGGCTCGGCCCGCGCGGGCGGCGCCTCGGGCGCGGCCGTGAGGCCGGCGGCCAGCGCTGCCGCCATCTGCGCGGGGCTGCCCCCTCGCACTGCCACCGGCACGGTGTGGAAGCGGCGCAGCAGCGCCACGATGGCCGGGAAGTCTATGGCCTCGTCCGCCTCGCGCACCGGCGCCAGGTCGATCAGCACGGGGTCGTTGTCGAAAAAATCGGGGGCGTCGGCCATGCGCTGGGCCAGGTCGGTGGCCAGCAGCGCAGCGTCGGCGGACTTGAGCACCACGGCCACCACCGGCAGCGAGGCGCTCTTGAGGTCAAAGCTGGTGTGCGCGGCGCGCACCGTGTCAACGGCCATGGATTTGTGGTATTCGAAAGCCGCAAAGTGTACCGTGCGCCCGCCCAGGTCCCGTGTCCGGGCGTGTCCGTGAGCGGCGCGGCAGCGGCCCGAGGCGCTTGGATAATGCCCCATGCCTTCCCCGCGCAAAAGCCACCTCGACGCCCTCGCCATCGCCCTGCTGTTGGGCTGCTGCCTGTTCTGGGGCTTCCAGCAGGTGCTGGTCAAGGTCACGGTGGCCGAGGTGGCGCCGGTGTTCCAGGCCTTTGTGCGCTTTGCCATCGCGACCGCGGCCGTGGCCGCGTGGTGCCTGTGGCGCGGCGTGCGCCTGGGCCACCGCGGCGACCCGGCCGGCTCGGCGGCCGCCGGGCTGCTCGCCGGGGCGCTGTTCGCCGCCGAATTCGCCTGCATCTACGTCGGGCTGCACTACACGACGGCCTCGCGGCTCACGGTGTTCCTGTACTGCGCGCCTTTCTGGGTCGCGCTGCTGCTGCCGCGCTTCGTGCCGGGCGAGCGGCTGCACGGCGGCCAGTGGCTGGGCCTGGCTGCCGCCTTTGCCGGCGTGGGCCTGGCGCTGGGCGACGGACTGCTGGGCGGCCAGCGCCCGGCCCTGGCCTGGCTGGGCGACGCGCTGGGCCTGCTGGGCGGGCTGCTGTGGGCGTTGACCACGGCGGTGATCCGCGCCACGCCGCTGGGGCGCACGGCCCCCGAGAAGCAGTTGCTCTACCAGGTGGCGGTGAGCGCGGCCGCGTTGCCGCTGCTGTCGCTGGCGCTGGGCGAGCGCTGGAGCCTCGACCTCAGCGCCTTTGCGTGGGCATCGCTGCTGCTGCAGGCGCTGGTCGGCGCCTTTGTCAGCTACCTGGCGTGGATGTGGATGCTGGCGCACTACCCGGCCACCCGGATCTCGGTGTTCGTGTTTCTCACGCCCGTGTGTGCGCTGCTGTTCGGCGCAGGCTGGCTCGGCGAACCCGCCACGCCGGGGCTGCTGGTGGCCTTGGCACTGGTGGCGTCAGGCATTGTTCTGGTCAACCGCCGGCCGGCCGCCGCATGATGGCGCCGGAATGGAGAGAAAACGCCTCCAGCCGTTGATGGGCAAGCCCAAGAAGCTCCTGGATTGATAGCAACCATTTCCCCGCCGCCGGCCGCAGCAGGCCCGATGCGGGGGTACAGCCGCCCACACGCCGGGTGGACCCCTCTGTGCCCCTCCAGCGGGGGCTGGCAAGGCAACTGGCGACAATAGGCGCTTTTGCCGGCATGCAGATCGTTTCTCGCCGCATCCCGTGCACGACTCTGCTTGCGCTTTTGCTGGAACCATGGACACGCCCACCGCCCACATGCTGACGCCTTGCCCCGCCGGTCTGCACCAGCCATGAGCGCCCGTTCCTCGGACGCGGCTGGGGCCGCTGCTGTGGCGCCCCGAAACTGCGAGCACTGCTCTGCGCAGCCGTCTTGTCCGGCGACCCGCATCCCAGGCCATCCCGCGGCCGAACTGCAGATCCAGGAACACCCCTTCCGCGCGGGCGATGTGCTGCAGGCGCAAGGCTCGACCTCCACCGCGATCCGCATCGTCAAGTCGGGCGCCGCCATGCTGTGCCGCGAATCCCGCTACGGCGAGCGCCAGCCCATCGGCATGCTCGGGAGCGGCACGGTGATCGGCAGCTTTGGGCTGCTGGGCCGGCCAAATCCGGTCACGCACGTCGGCATTCTGGAAGGCCGTTTTTGCGAGCTGTCCACCGCATCGCTGCGGCGCAGCGGACTGCTCGAAAACCCCGTGTTCCTCGGCCGCATGTCCGAGGCGATGGCGCAGGCGTTCGAGAGCCATTTCAATTGGTGCCAATTGAGCCACGGTGACGGCGTGGCGCGGCAATTGGCCGGGGCACTGCTGCACCTGAGCGACCTGCAGCGCAGCCTGCGGGTGCGCCTGCCGAACCAGACCACCCTGGCCGCGCTGCTGGGCACCACCCGCGAATCGATCACGCGCGCCTTTGCCCGGCTCGAAAAAGACGGCGACGTCAGCCGCAGCGGCCGCTATTACTGCGACCTCCACCTGCCCAGACTGCTGCGGCACAGCACAGCACCGGGTTCTCCCCCGCTGCACTAGGCCACGGGGCGCGCCGGCACGCGGGGCGCATCGCGGGCCAGGTTGGCGTCGCTTTTTCCGCACAGCGCAGGCGGTCTGCGGTGACATCGATCACATCAGCTGCCGTTACAGGGCTGCCGGGTGCAGGCGCGCTATCGCCTGACATGGTCACTTCCCACAATAAATTCCACGCCCCCGGCACCGTGCCGGGGCGCGGCGGCTTCTTTGGATGCCCTGAACGTTGACCTGCCCTCTCTCCCATGAAACACAACGGCCCCGTCACGCAGCGCGAGTACCCGGTCGGCGAGCACGAGACCTTGCTGTCTGCCACCGATCTGCAGGGACGCATCACCTATGCCAACGATGCCTTTATCGCCTGCAGCGGCTTTGAGCGCGACGAGCTGTATGGCAAAGCCCACAACCTGGTGCGGCACCCCGACATGCCGCCTGCGGCGTTCGACGACATGTGGGCCACCATCCAAAGCGGTCGCACCTGGACGGCCTTGGTCAAGAACCGCCGCAAGGATGGCGACCACTACTGGGTGCGCGCCAATGCCGCGCCCATCCGCCACCAGGGTGACGTGACAGGCTACCTCTCGGTGCGCACCCAGCCCGACCGCGACAGCGTAGCCGCGCACGAGGAGGCCTACCGCGAGATCCGCGCGGGAGGCCGAAAGCTCGGCCTGCGGCGCGGCCAGGTGGTGCGCATCAGCCTGATGGGCTGGTGCGCGCGCTGGCGCTTCGTGTCGCTGGCCATGCGCATGCGCCTGGGGCTGGGGGCCTTGTGGCTGGCGGGCTTGGCGGGCATGGCGTCGGTGGGGGGGCCTGCGGCATTGCCATGGCCCCCCATGGTGGGCTGGACGCTGGCCGTGCTGCTCAGCGGCTGGTGGCTGCGCACGGCGGTGCATGGGCCGCTGCAACAGCTCGTGGCGCAAGCGCAAGCCGTGGCCAGCGGCCAGCGCGCCGCACCCTTGTTCCTGCACCGCTGCGACGAGATCGGCGCGGTGATGCGCGGCATCGAGCAGGCATCGCTGAACCTCATCTCGCTGGTCAGCGACATCCAGGGCAAGGTGGTGCGCCTGCGCACCGCCGCGGACGACCTGCAGCACGGCAACGATGCACTGGCCCACCACACCCGTGAGGCCGCGGCCAGCCTCGAAGAAACCGCCGCCGCCAACGAACAGCTGGCTGCGACCATCGGCAGCAACAGCGAGACCGCCGCACAGGCGGCGCAGATGGCGGCGCAAGCGGTACAGGTGGCAGCGCAAAGCGCCGCCATGGTGGCGCAGGCGCAGGAAAACATGCGCGGCGTTTCGGCATCGAGCCAGAAGGTGGCCAACATCACCGGCCTGATCGACTCCATTGCGTTCCAGACCAACATCCTCGCACTCAACGCCGCGGTCGAGGCCGCACGCGCAGGAGCGCAGGGCAAGGGCTTTGCCGTCGTGGCCGCGGAAGTGCGCGCGCTGTCGATCAAGAGCGCGGGCGCTGCCAAGGAGATCAAGCAGCTCATCGATGCGTCGACCGCGCAGGTCGAGGCGGGCCATCGCACCGTGGCAGCGGCCGGCCACACGCTGACCGAAGCCGTGCAGGTCGTCGAGCGCGTGGCCACCATGATGGAAGACATCCGCCTGGCCGGCCGGGAGCAGGCGCACGGCGTGGCGCAGATCAACCAGGCGCTCGGCCAACTGGAGCAAATGACCCAGCTCAATGCGGTGCAGGTCGAGCACAACGCCCAGCTGAGCCAGGTGCTGGGCGAGCAGGCCCAGCGCCTCGACGAAGCCGCGTCGGTGTTCAGGCACGGGCGGTGAGGTGCCGAAGGCCTCCCCCGAGGCAGCCTTCGCCCCAGGCGCCCGAGCGTGGGCCAGACCGTGTGTTCTGGCCATTTCCAGCTCCGGCGGCACGCGAAGGCCCAGCGAAGCCGGCAGGGTGCAGGCTGGAGAAAGCGCGGGAATCAGAACTTGGGGATGCGGATGCGGCTGATCATCAGCGAGCCCGACAGCGCAAACAGCAGCACCAGCGGATGCAGCGTGAAGCCACCCACGCGCAGCGCCCCGCCCCACAGCCGATCGCCCACCGCGCCCTGCCAGGCGGCCAGCGCCAGCAGCGCCACGAGCACGATGGAGGTCGGAATGGGCGTGCCCTCGAAGTATTTGACCTTGCCGGCGCTGTCCGACAGCGCCTCGGCCGTGACGTTGAAGCGCGCCAGGCGCGAGACGCCGCAGGCGACGAAATACGCCAGCACGATGCGGTCGTACAGCCCCTGCATGCCGCAGCCGTAGGCGATCACGGCGGGCGCAACGCCAAACGAGATGACGTCGGCCAGCGAGTCGAGTTCGCGCCCGAGCGTCGAGCTCTGCTGGCGCCAGCGCGCCACGCGGCCGTCGAGCACGTCGAACACCAGCGCCGCAAGCACCAGCGCGCAGGCGTAGTAGACGTGCGCAACGCGCCCTTCCTGCAGGTACGAGAGCATGGAAAACAGCGCGCCCGTGCCGCACACGGCGTTGCCCAGCGTCACCCAGTCGGCCAGTTGGAACTCGCGGATCATGGCAAAGCGCTTGGACGCGGTGGACGGGGTCGTCATGGTGGAACTCCTGCTGAAAGGGGGCGCCACGGCGCCGCGGGCTGCGGGCCTGTCGCCTGCCACAGCCCCGGGACCGGGCAGGCGCCGCATGCCACCGATTATGGGGAGGGCCCCCGGCGCCCGGTGTAGGCCTGGGCCGGGCATTGCCGGGCCGGCGCCGTGCACTGGTCGGGTTCGTGTCTTTTAAGCAAAAATGGCCTCCAGCGCTGACGGAGTGTGCGCTGGCAGCTCTTTTTTCAATAGCATCCCGGGGCGGGCGCGGTGGCAGCTGCGGGGACTGCCGCCGCGCGCTCGGCGGCAAAGGCCACGTACCAGGCCAGGCAGCCGGGGTTCGCCATGGCATCCTTGTTGACCACCTTGTCGATCGGCTGGCCCAACAGCAGCTTCTTGATCGGCAGCTCCTGCTTCTTGCCGCTGAGCGTGCGCGGCACCTCGGCGACGGCGAAGATGGCGTCGGGCACGAAGCGCGGGCTGAGCGCCGTGCGGATCGCGCCCTCGATGCGCGCGCGCAGCGCGGCGTCGAGCGCGGCGCCCGGGCGCAGCACCACGAACAGCGGCATGTAGCTCTCGCGGCCCAGGTATTCGAGGTCGACCACCAGGCTGTCGAGCACCTCGGGCAGGGCCTCGACCGCACTGTAGATCTCGCTCGTGCCCATGCGCAGGCCGTGGCGGTTGATGGTGGCATCCGAGCGGCCGTAGATCGTGCAGCCGCCGTGGGCGCCGATCTTGAGCCAGTCGCCGTGGCGCCAGACCGCGCCCATCTCGGGCGGGCCGTCGCCGCCGCCGAGCCGGCGGCCATGGCCGCTCGGGTACATGTCGAAGTAGCTCGACAGATAGCGCAAACCGTCCGTGTCGCCCCACAGGTACAAAGGCATCGACGGGATCGGCTGCGTGCAGACCAGTTCGCCGACCTCGCCGATCACGGGCTGGCCTTGGTCGTTCCAGGCCTCGACGGCGGCGCCGAGCATGCGGCACTGCATCTCGCCCGGCACCTGGGGCAGCTCGCGGTGGCCGCCGAGGAAGGCGCCGCAGAAGTCGGTGCCGCCCGAGATGTTGTTCCACCAGATGTCCGGCGTGCCCAGCGCCTCGAACTGCGCCGTGCCCCACTGCTGCACCTCGGGCGACAGCGGCGATCCCGTGGTCCCGAGTGCGCGGATGCGCGAGAGGTCGCCGCAGTCGGACAGGTTCAACCCGGCCTTCATGCAGTGGGCATAGAAAGCCGCGCCAGCGCCGAAGCAGGTCACGCCGGTCTCGGCAGCAAAGCGCCACAGCAGGCCCCAGTCGGGCTGGTCCTTGCTGCCGCCGGGGTTGCCGTCAAAGATCACGCAGGTGGTGCCGCCGAGCAGGCCGCTGAGCTGGGCGTTCCACATCACCCAGCCGGTCGAGCTGTACCAGTGGTAGCGCTCGCCCAAACTGTTGGGCGCGTAGCTGCAGCCGACGTCGTTGTGCAGGCCCTTGAGCTGCAGCGCGACGAGCACCATGCCACCGTGGCCGTGCACGATGGGCTTCGGTAACCCCGTGGTGCCGCTCGAATAGACGACCCAGAGCGGGTGGTCGAACGACAGCCAGAGCGGTTCGAAGGCCGCGGTTTGGGCATCATTTCGGGCTGTAGCGCTGGCCCATTCTGCGCAGCCAGCTATCGAAACAGAAGCATCGAGCTGGCCCAGCAGCAGCGTGTGCTCGACGCTCGGCAGCTGCGCGCGCAGCTCGGCCAGCACGCCCAGGCGGTCGTGGTCGCGCCCGCCGTAGGTCACGCCGTCCACCGCGATCAGCACCTTGGGCGCGATCTGGCGAAAGCGGTCGAGCACGGCGTGCGTGCCCATGTCGGGCGCGCAGATGCTCCAGACGGCGCCAATGCTCACCGTGGCCAGCAGCGCCACCATGGCCTCGGGCACGTTGGGTAGGTAGGCGGCCACGCGGTCGCCGGGCTGCACGCCCTGGGCCTGCAGGTGCAGCGCGAGCGACGCGACCTGGCGGCGCAGTTCGGGCCAGGAGAGTTCGCGGTGCACGCCCTTTTCGTTGCGGCTGATGACGGCGGGCTGGCCGGCGGCGTGGGCCGCGTCGACATGGCGCAGCACCTGGCGCGCGTAATTGAGCTGCGCACCGGGAAACCACTGCGCGCCCGGCATCACGTTGCGCGCCAGCGCAGCGCTGTGCGGCGTCGGCGACTGCAGCGCGTAATAGTCCCAGATGCTTTGCCAGAATGCGCCCAGCTCGGTGGTGGACCAGCGCCACAGCGCGCCGTAGTCGGCAAACTCCAGGCCGCGCGCGGTGCGCAGCCAGTCCTGGTACAGGCGGATCTGGGGGATGAACGGGGGGGTGGGGTGGCGTGTCTCCATAGCGGCGCAGCCTACCAGTGGCGCGCCCGCGCTGCCCAGCCCCGGCAGTCCCTCAAACGACAGCGGCCGGGCGCCCGCAGGGCGCGGCGCAAGGCTTCAACCGGTCTGTTCGTGCAGCCCGGTGATCGCATAGCCTTTGTTCTCGATCTGCTGGCCGGGCTGCGCGATGCCGTAGTCGCTCCAGTGCGGAGCGTTCTCGTCGAGTTCCAGGCCGCGCTGCTCGCTCTCCCAGTCCACATTGATGGCTTCCGAGGGAATCGGCTTGCCTTCGGGCACCGCCAGGTGGGAAAACTTGTCGTCGGCTTCGGCTCGGCGGTAAATGTCCACGCGCATGGTTGCGTCCTCGCTGTTTCAGTGAATGAACACCCACTCTACGGGCGCCGCGCCGCGCGCCGCGTAGGAAGGGGGCGCCTTCGAGCGCGCGCGGCGCGCCGCATTTCTTCGCGCGGGCCGGGAACCCGGGGCGAACTCCCCTTACCATCCGCGCCACCAACCACAACGGAGAAAGTTCCATGGGCTTCATGACCTGGAGGGAGAAGAGTGCCGGCGCGCTGCAGCAGGGCGGCGTGATCGGGCCAGACGAGCGGCTGCCCTGGCCGCAGACCGCAGCGATGGGCGTGCAGCACGTCATCGCGATGTTCGGCGCGACGGTGCTCGCGCCCATCCTGATGGGGTTCGACCCCAACCTCGCCATCCTGATGAGCGGCATCGGCACGCTGATCTTCTTTGCCATCACCGGCGGCAAGGTGCCCAGCTACCTGGGCTCGAGCTTCGCCTTCATCGGCGTGGTGATTGCCGCCACCGCGTACGCCGGCAAGGGGCCGAACGCGAACATCGGCCTGGCGCTGGGGGGCATCATTGCCTGCGGCGCGGTGTACACGCTGGTCGGCTTCATCGTGCAGGCGGTCGGCACGCGCTGGATCGAGCGCTTCATGCCGCCCGTGGTGACCGGCGCGGTGGTCGCGGTGATCGGCCTCAACCTGGCCGCCATTCCCATCAAGAACATGGCGGCGAGCAACTTCGACAGCTGGATGCAGGTGCTGACCTTCGTCAGCGTCGGCCTGGTGGCCGTGCTCACGCGCGGCATGGTGCAGCGGCTGCTGATCCTCGTCGGCCTGGTGGTCGCGACCATCGCCTATGCGGTGCTGACCAACGGCCTGGGGCTGGGCAAGCCGCTGGACCTCTCGGGCGTGTGGAACGCGCCCTGGGTGGGCCTGCCCAATTTCTCGGCGCCGGTGTTCGACACCAACGCCATGCTGCTGATCGTGCCGGTGGTGATCGTGCTGGTGGCGGAGAACCTGGGCCACATCAAGGCCGTCACGGCCATGACGGGTCGGGACCTCGACCAGTACATGGGCCGCGCGTTCATCGGCGACGGCATTGCCACCATGGTCAGCGGCAGCGCCGGCGGCACCGGAGTGACCACCTACGCCGAGAACATCGGCGTGATGGCGGCCACCAAGATCTATTCGACCGCGGTGTTCCTGGTGGCAGCGCTGATCGCAGTGCTGCTGGGTTTTTCGCCCAAGTTCGGCGCCGTGATCCAGGCGATTCCGCTGCCCGTGATGGGCGGCGTCTCCATCGTCGTGTTCGGTCTGATCGCGGTCGCGGGCGCCAAGATCTGGGTCGACAACAAGGTGGACTTCTCGCTCAACAAGAACCTGATCGTCGCCGGCATCACGCTGATCCTGGGCACGGGCGACTTCACGCTCAAGTTCGGCCAGTTCGCGCTCGGCGGCATCGGCACCGCCACGTTCGGCGCCATCGTGCTGTACGCGCTGCTCAACCGCAAAGGCTGATGGCGCAGGCAAAACATCGGGTTAACCCTTAAACGCTCGGGCGCGCCAGATAAACTGGGGGTTTGCCTGGCGCGCGCCCCGCGCGCTGGCGCCCACCACCGTTGCGGAGTTTTGTCCATGTCCCTGGCCGATCGGGTCCGTCACCCGGCCCTTCTTGAACGCGTCATGTCGGCCCACGAGGCCGCAGCGCTGATCCCCGCCGGCGCCAATGTCGGCATGAGCGGCTTCACCGGCGCCGGCTACCCCAAGGCCGTGCCCGGCGCGCTGGCGCAGCGCATCGAAGGCCTGCACGCGCAGGGCCACCCGTTCAAGATCGGCGTGTGGACCGGCGCCTCGACCGCGCCCGAGCTCGACGGCGCCCTGGCGCGCGCGCACGGCATCGGGATGCGCCTGCCCTACCAGTCCGACCCGACCTGCCGGCGCCAGATCAATGCCGGCGAGATGCAGTACATCGACATGCACCTCTCGCACGTCGCGCAGTTCGTCTGGTTCGGCTTCCTCGGCAAGCTCGACGTGGCGGTCGTCGAGGTGGCCGGCGTGCTGCCCGACGGGCGCCTGATCCCGTCGTCGTCGGTCGGCAACAACAAGACCTGGCTCGACCAGGCCGACAAGGTCATCCTCGAGGTCAACCAGGGCACCCCGGCGGGCCTGGAGGGCATGCACGACATCTACTACGGCACCGACCTGCCGCCGCACCGCGTGCCGATCCCGCTGCTGCGCCCCCAGGACCGCATCGGCGAGCCCTACCTGCACTGCGACCCCGACAAGGTCATCGCCGTGGTGGTGACCGACCAGCCCGACCGCAACTCGGTCTTCGCCGCGCCCGACGAGAACTCGCAGCGCATCGCCGGCCACATCATCGAATTCCTGCAGGGCGAGGTGAAGCTCGGCCGCCTGCCGCGCGAGCTGCTGCCGCTGCAGTCGGGCGTGGGCAACATCGCCAACGCCGTGCTGGCGGGCTTGAACGAAGGGCCGTTCCAGCACCTCACCGCGTTCACCGAGGTGCTGCAGGACGGCATGCTCGACATGCTGCGCAGCGGCAAGCTGGCCTCGGCCTCGGCCACCGCACTGTCGCTGAGCCCCGCCGCGATGGACGACTTCGTGCGCCATCTCGATTTCTACCGCGAGCGCATCGTGCTGCGCCCGCAGGAGATCAGCAACCACCCCGAGCTGATCCGGCGCATGGGCCTGATCGCGATGAACGCGATGATCGAGGCCGACATCTACGGCAACGTCAACTCCACGCATGTGATGGGCTCGTCCATCATGAACGGCATCGGCGGCTCGGGCGACTTCGCGCGCAACGCCTACCTGTCGATCTTCATGACGCCCTCACTCGCCAAGGACGGAGCCATCTCGTGCATCGTGCCCATGGCCTCGCACGTCGACCACACCGAGCACGACGTGCAGATCCTCGTGACCGAGCAGGGCCTGGCCGACCTGCGCGGCCTCTCGCCGACGCAGCGCGCGCAGCGCATCATCGAGCGCTGCGCCCACCCCGACTACCGCCCGCAGCTGCGCGACTACGTCGAGCGCGCGCGCCGGGGCGCCACCGGCCAGCACACGCCGCACCTGCTGAGCGAAGCGCTCGGCTGGCACCAGCGCTATGTGGAAACCGGCAGCATGCGCGCCTGATCGCGGCGCGCGGCCGTCACCGCGGCGACGTGCAGCGCGCGCGCACTTCCGATAATGGCGGTCTGCTTCGGGCTGGCCCCGGCCGCCCGCCACCGCACTTGAGGAACGCCCACCCATGTCCGCCATCTGGAAAAAACCCATCACCCTTGCGCTGTGCACGGAGACCAGCGCGAACACCGCCGTCAGCCACCTGGGCATTGAATTCACCGAGATCGGCGACGACTTCTTGCGCGGCCGCGTGCCCGTCGATGAACGCACGCGCCAGCCCTTTGGCCTGCTGCACGGCGGCGTGAGCGTGGTGCTGGCCGAGACGCTCGGCTCCATCGGCGCGTTCTACGCCAGCCCCGAGGGCCACCGCGGCGTGGGCCTGGACATCAACGCCAACCACCTGCGCGCCGCCACCAGCGGCTGGGTCACGGGCACCGCGCGCCCCGTGCACATCGGCCGCACCACGCAGGTCTGGCAGATCGACATGGCCAACGACGCGGGCGAGCTGACCTGTGTCTCGCGCATCACCATGGCGATCCTGGCGCCTAGGTAAAGGACAACCCCCTGAGCCGCTGCGCGGCGTCTGCTGGGCTGGGGCGCGCCGGTTTCAAGCCGAATGGGCCGTTAGCCCTTGACTGGCAAGCGACGGAAGCTATTTATTCAGTAGCATCCTGTCGGGCCAGGCGCTCGCTCTTCCAGTAGACGTCGTCGCCGCCGTCCATGCGGTTGAGCACGCGCGCGAGCACGAACAGCAGGTCCGACAGCCGGTTCAGGTAGTGGCGCGGCGCTTCGCGCACGGCCTCCTGCGCGCCCAGCGCCACCACGGCGCGCTCGGCGCGGCGCGCCACGGTGCGGCACACGTGGGCCTGCGCGGCCGCGCGCGTGCCGGCCGGCAGGATGAATTCCTGCAGGCGCGGCAGCTGTGCGTTGTGCGTCGCCAGCGCCTGGTCGAGCTGCAGCACGGCCTCGTCCTTGAGCAGCTCGAAGCCCGGAATCGACAGCTCGCCGCCCAGGTTGAACAGCTGGTGCTGCACCTCGACCAGCAGCGCGCGCACGTCGGCAGGCAGGGGCTCGCACAGCAGCAGGCCGATGTGCGAGTTGAGCTCGTCCACATCGCCCATGGCGTGGGGCCGCGGGCTGTGCTTGGAGACGCGCGTGTTGTCGCCCAGGCCCGTGGTGCCGTCGTCGCCAGTGCGCGTGGCGATTTGGGTGAGTCGCTTGCCCATGGGTGCTCCTTGAAAAATGGAATACGGGATTGTGGGTTACACCGGGCGCGCAAATGTTGGCCAGGGAAACAGCCGGCAAAAATGCTGGCCCGGGCCTGCACGCTGCGGTGCAATGGGCGCCTGTTCAACCTTGATGGAGCACCTGGTCCATGCATTTGACGAAACAACGCATCGCCCCTTTTGACGCCCGCAGCGTGCTGCTGTTCGCGGCCCTGGCCTTGGGCGGCGCCGCTGCCGTGAAGGCACAGACGGCGGCGGGCGCCAGCGCCCCCAGCGGGTCCGGCCCCGCCGCCACCGTGCAGGCCGCCACGCCCTCCGCCCGCAGCGGCAGCGCGCACTCCGCGACCGAGACCGCGTTTGTCCGTGCCGACACCAACCACGACGGCAAGCTCAGCGCCACGGAAGCGGCTGCCCTGCCCGCGATCGGCAACCGCTTTCAGCAGCTCGACGCCGACAAGGACGGTTTCCTCTCGCGCGCAGAATTCGAGAAAGGCGCGCAGCCCTGACCGGCAGGCCGCGCGCGGCCTGGCACCGCTGCTCGCGTGAGCAGCGGGTTGTCCCTGGGCCCTGGCGGGCATCCCCGCCAGGGCCTTTTTGCTTTGGGGGCCGGTGGTATTCTTTTGCCCCCTGCCGGAGAACCCCCATGAACGCCCCCACCCCCACCCAGTTGCTGTCCCCCACCCTACCGCGCGCCGTGCCGCAGGCGCTGCTCGATGCCCTCGCCGCGCGCTTTGGCGCCCAGTGCTCGACCGCGCTGGCGGTGCGCGAACAGCACGGGCGCGACGAAGGCTCGCTGGTGGCGCCCCCGCCCGAGGCCGTGGTGTTTGCGCAAAGCACGCAGGACGTGCAGGACGCCGTGCGCCTGGCCAGCCAGTACGCGGTGCCCGTCATTCCGTACGGCGCCGGCTCCTCGCTCGAAGGCCACCTGCTGGCCGTGCAGGGCGGCATCAGCCTCGATGTCTCGCGCATGGACCAGGTGCTGTCCATCGACGCCGACGACCTCACCGTGACGGTGCAGCCCGGCATTACGCGCAAGGCCTTGAACGAGGCCATCAAGGACACGGGCCTGTTCTTTCCGATCGACCCCGGCGCCGACGCCAGCCTCGGCGGCATGGCCGCCACGCGCGCCAGCGGCACCAACGCCGTGCGCTACGGCACCATGCGCGAGAACGTGCTGGCGCTCGAGGTCGTCACCGCCAGCGGCGAGGCCATCCGCACCGGCACGCGCGCCAAGAAAAGCGCCGCCGGCTACGACCTCACGCGCCTCATCGTCGGCAGCGAGGGCACGCTCGGCGTGATCACCGAAGTGACGGTGCGGCTGTACCCGCTGCCCGAGGCGGTGTCGGCCGCGGTGTGCTCGTTCCCGAGCATCGAGGCCGCGGTGCGCACCACCATCCAGACCATCCAGCTCGGCGTGCCGATCGCGCGCGTCGAGCTGATCGACGCCAACTCGGTGCGCATGGTCAACCAGCACAGCAAACTCGGCCTGCGCGAGGAACCCATGCTGCTGATGGAATTCCACGGCTCGCCCGCGAGCGTGCAGGAGCAGGCCGAAACCGTGCAGGAGATCGCCAGCGAGTTCGGCGGCAACGCCTTCGAATGGGCCAGCACGCCCGAGGAGCGCACGCGCCTGTGGGCCGCGCGGCACAACGCCTACTTCGCCGCCGTGCAAAGCCGCCCCGGCTGCCGCGCGATCAGCACCGACACCTGCGTGCCCATCAGCCGCCTGGCCGACTGCCTGCTCGACTCGGTGGCCGAGGCCGACGCCAGCGGCATTCCGTACTTCCTCGTCGGCCACGTCGGCGACGGCAACTTCCACTTCGGCTACCTGCTCGACCCGAACATCCCCGCAGAACGCGTGGCGGCCGAGGACCTGAACCACAAGCTGGTCGCGCGCGCGCTGGCCCTGGGCGGCACCTGCACCGGCGAACACGGCGTGGGCATTCACAAGATGGGTTTCCTGGTCGACGAGGCCGGCGCCGGCGCCGTGGCCATGATGCGCGCCATCAAGCAGGCGCTGGACCCGCAGAACATCCTGAACCCCGGCAAGATCTTCGCGCTCTGAGCGCCGGCCTGGCGCAGCCGCACGGCGGCTTCATACCGCGTCCTGCTGCGCAGCCTTGTGCAGCAGGAAGTCGATCAGCGTGGCGATGGCCTTGGTCTGGTAGCGCGTGGGCATGTACAGCAGGTACTTGCTCGTCGACAGGAAGGCCAGGCTGCCCGGCTCGAACGGCAGGCGCACCAGCTCGCCGCGCTGCAGCGGCTCACGCACCATGTAGTCGGGCACGACGCCCACGCCCAGGCCCTGCAGAATCGCGTCGCGCAGAAAGTAGAAATTGGCCGACACCAGCCGCGGCTGGATGCGCAGTTCGGCGCCGCTGCCCCCGTGGTAGCCGGCCAGGCGCAACTTCTGGCCCGTGAGGTTCGAGGTGATGAGCGGCACCTGGTGCAGGTCCGCCAGGCTGCGCGGCAGGCCATGCGCCTGCACCAGCGCCGGCGCCGCGCAGGCCACGTAGTGCACCGGCCCCATATTGCGCGCGACCAGGTGGGCCGGCGGCTCGGCCATCACGCGCATCGCGAAATCGACCGCGCCGGCGAGCAGGTCGTCGATGTCGTTGTCAAAGACCACCTCCAGCGTGACGCCCGGGTGCAGCTGCATGAATTCGGTGAGCCACGACGACATCGCCAGCTGGCCATAGCCGCTGGGCACGGACAGGCGCACCGTGCCCTGCAGGCTTTGGCCCAGGCTGCCCACCGACTCGGTGGCGGCCAGCAGCTCGCGGCGGATCGTGCGGCCGTGTTCATAGAGCTTCCAGCCCAGCTCGGTGGGCTCGATCTGGCGCGTGGTGCGCCGCAGCAGCTGCTGGCCCAGTTCGCGCTCGAACTGGTTGAGCCGGTGGCTCACGTTAGCCCGGCTCATGCCCAGGCGCACCGCGGCCTTGCTGAGGTTGCCGGCTTCGATGATGTCCACGAGCAGGGACAGCGCGGTCAGGTTCATTGTCAAATTTCCAGATGCACAATGTCCAACTTTTATCACGATTGCAAAATTTATTAAACACATGAAAAATGCGCGCTGGTGGACTGCCCCTGCGCAGCTCGCCGTTTCGGGGGGTCTGTGGGCCTCGTGTTGCTTTGTTGGACGAGGCCCTTTTGCATGAGCGTTACTTCTCCCATCCAGCCGCTGGCTGGTCTGCGTGTTCTCGACCTGTCGCGCGTGCTGGCCGGTCCCATGTGCGCAATGTCGCTGGCCGATCTCGGCGCCGATGTGATCAAGGTCGAGCACCCGAGCCGCGGCGATGACACGCGCGACTGGGGCGTGCGCGTGGGCAGCCGCAACACCTCGTACTTCAACAGCGCCAACCGCAACAAGCGCTCGATCAGCCTGGACCTGCAGTCGCCCGAGGGGCAGAAAATCGCGCTGCAGCTGGCCGCGCAGAGCGACGTGGTGGTGCAGAACTTCAAGGTCGGCGGCGCCGAAAAGCTGGGCCTGGGCTACGAGCAGCTGAGCGCTTTGAACCCGCGCTTGGTCTACTGCTCGATCTCGGGCTATGCGCGCTCGGGGCCGGAGGCCACGCGCCCCGGCTACGACCTGGTGGTGCAGGGCGAATCGGGCCTGATGGCGATGAACGGCGAAGAAGGCCAGGGCCCGCTCAAGTTTGGCGTGGCCGCCGTGGACATGTTCACCGGCATGTATGCCGCCCAGGCCATCCTGGCGGCGCTGTACGAGCGCCACCGCACCGGCCTAGGCCGCCATGTGCAGATGGCGCTGTACGACTGCGGGCTGATGATCACCAGCTACTACGGCATGGAAGCGCTGCTCCGTGCGGGCGACCCGCCGAAGTTCGGCAACGCCCACCCCTCCATCGTGCCCTACGGCGTGTTCGAGGCGGCCGACGGCCCGCTGGTGATCACCGTGGGCAACAACGGCCAGTTCCAGCGCTTTTGCACAGAGGTCATCGGGCGACCCGAATGGGCCAGCGACGAGCGCTTTGCCACCAACACCGCGCGCTCGGCCCACCGCCACATCCTCATGCCACTGATCCACGAGGCGCTGCGCGGGCTGCCGCGCGCCCAGCTGCTCGCGCAGCTGACGGCCGCGCAGATCCCCTGCGGCGAGGTGCTGGGGCTGCTCGATGCGCTGCAGTCCGAGCGCACCGAGTCCGCCGGACTGCTGCACCGCTTTGAAGACAGCGAAGCCGGCGCACAGGCCGTGCTCGCTCCGCCCTACGCGATGGACGGCGAACGCCTGGCCGTGCGCATGCCGCCGCCCCACCTGGGCGAACACACCGACGCCGTGCTGAGCGAGCAACTGTGCCTCGCCCCCGACGCCATTGCCGCACTGCGCGCACAAAACATCATCTGAACCCCTTTTTGACCCGGAGACAAACATGTCCAAGCCCCACGCTTCCCTCCACCGCCGCCACCTGCTGGCCGCTGCAGCCGCCGGCGCCCTGACCGCCTTCACGGGCACCGCCGTGGCCTCTGCCTGGCCCGACAAGCTGGTGAAGATCGTCGTTGCTTTCCCGCCCGGCGGCCCCACCGACACGGCCGCGCGCATCGTGGCGCAGAAGCTCGGCGAGCGCCTGGGCCAGTCGGTGATCGTCGAAAACCGCCCGGGCGCCTCGGGCTCGATCGGCACGGCGGCCTTCATCAAGTCCCCGGCCGATGGCTACACGCTGTCCATGTTCGGCATGCCGGCGCTGCTGGCGCCGCTGCTGTTCAACAACAACGCCTACGACGTGCGCAAGGACTTCCTGCCCGTGGCCACGGTCTACGACCTGCCGATGGCCGTCGTGATCAACCCGCGCGTGCTGCCGAACGTGACCACCCTGCCGCAGCTGATCGCCCACGCCAAGGCATCGAAGACGCCGCTGAACTACACCAGCTCGGGCACCGGCAGCTTCGGCCACCTGTCGATGGAGCAGCTCAAGGACCTGGGCGGCTTCGACATGCAGCACATCCCCTACCGCGGCAGCGCCCCGGCCGTGACCGACCTGATCGGCGGCCAGATTCCGGTGATGTTTGCCGACGTGGTCGCGGCGCTGCCGCACATCCAGGCGGGCAAGCTGCGCGCCATCGCGGTCAGCTCCAACCAGGCCAAACTGCTGCTGCCGGGCGTCAAGTCGGTCGCCGAACAGGGCTTTGCCGGCTTTGACGCCGACACCTGGGGCGGCCTGATCGCGCCGCTGGGCACGCCGCGCGCCGTGGTCGACCGCCTGAACAAGGAACTGAAAGTGATCATGGCCGACCCCGAACTGCAGCAGAAGATGATCGGCGCCGGCGCCGTGGCCAACTACCAGACCGGCGAGACCATGCGCAAGCGCCTGCTGTCCGACTACGACCGCTGGAGCAAGATCGCCAAGGACAAGAACATCTCGGCCCTGTGAGCCCGGCGCCCTGCGGCGGCAGGGCGCGCACATCACCAAGCCCTGGCGGGCGTGCCCGCCAGGGCTTTGTTTTTTGGTGGCCTGCCAGCGCTTGCGCAGGCATGTATGTACGCTGCCTCCGCAATAATCACCGCCGAGCCGCCTGCGGGCGGTGTCCCTTGTCCCTGAGCTTGTCCGTTAGGCGCCCAACATGCACCACCTGCACACGCAGATCCAGATTTCCGCCCCGATTGAGCGGGTCTGGTCGCTGCTCGTCGACCTGCCCGCGCACGCGCGGTGGAACCCGTTTGTCCGGTCCATCGAAGGCCCGCTTGCGGTGGGCCAGACGCTCCAAGTCGCCATCCAACCGCCGGGCAGCCGGGGCATGCGTTTCCAGCCAACGGTGCTGGCCGTGCACGAGGGCCGGGAACTGCGCTGGAAGGGCAAGCTTCTCGTCGCCGGCCTGTTCGACGGCGAGCACTACTTCAAGCTCGAAGCCGGCCCTGCGGGCGGGACCGTGTTCCACCACGGCGAACTTTTCTCGGGCGTGCTCGTGCCGCTGTTTCGGCGCTCGCTGGACGGCGCCACCCAGCAAGGTTTCGTGGCCATGAACGAGGCGCTCAAGCGCGAAGCCGAGAAGCCGTGACGCCGGTCTGAAGCCGATTTGTGCCTGACCCCTGTCGGGGCATCCGCGGCAGTGGCGGCCGACCGCGCGCCGGGCCGCGACAATCGCCCGTTCGGCACCTGCGCGCGCACGGACCTTCCGTCTCCGCCATCGCCCCACTTTCTGGAAACCCCCATGACCCGTTCTTTCCCTTCGATCCGCACGCTCAAGGCTGTGCTGGCCAGCACCGTGCTGGCCCTGAGCAGCCTCGCGCAGGCCCAGACCGTCTTCAAGATCACCGCGATCCCCGACGAATCGCCCACCGAGCTGGCGCGCAAGGCCGCGCCGCTGGTGAAGTACCTGGAGCAGCGGCTGGGCATGAAGGTGGAGTTCACGCCGGTCTCGGACTATGCCGCCGCCGTGGAGGCGCTGGCCCACAAACAGGTGGACATGGCCTGGTACGGCGGCTTCACCTTCGTGCAGGCCAGCATCCGCTCCGGCGGCAAGGCCGTGCCACTGGTGCAGCGCGAGGAAGACGAGAAATTCCGCTCCGTCTTCATCAGCGGCGACCCGGCCATCCGGTCGCTCGCCGACCTCAAGGGCAAGACCGTGAGCTTTGGCTCGCAGTCCAGCACCTCGGGCCACCTGATGCCGCGCAGCTACCTGCTGCAGGCGCAGATCGACCCCGACAAGGACTTCCGGCGCGTGGCCTATTCCGGCGCGCACGACGCCACCATCGCCGCCGTGGCCTCGGGCAAGGTGGACGCGGGGGCGCTCAACATTTCGGTGTGGGAGAAGTTCGTGGCCGACAAGAAGGTGGACACCGGCAAGGTCAAGGTCATCTTCACCACCCCGGCCTACTTCGACTACAACTGGACCGTGCACAGCGACATGCCGGTGGCCCAGCGCGAACAACTCACCAAGGCGTTCCTCGACCTGAACCGCAACACCCCTGAAGGCAAGGAAATTCTGGACCTGCAGCGCGCCACGCGCTTCATTCCCACCCAGGCCAGCAACTACAAGGGCATCGAGACGGCAGCGCGCAGCGCGGGCCTGATCAAGTAAGGGCCGCCTGCGCGTGCGATCTATTTTTAATAGCTGGCTGCGCTGCCCCCGTAAGGGCTGCAGCCTGATTTGGCCATGAACCTGCGGCTGCACAACGCCACCGTGCGCCACCCCGCGGCGCGCGCCGGCGCACCGGCCGCGCTGCAGGGCCTGGACCTGGCGGTGGCCCAGGGCGAACAGATGGCCGTCATCGGGCCGTCGGGCGCGGGCAAGACCACGCTGCTGCACCTGCTGGCCTGCGCGCAGCGGCCGGCCGAGGGCAGCGTGCACTTCGATGGCAGCGACCCCTGGGCGCTGTCGCGCCGCGCGCTGCAGCGCTTGCGCGGCCGGCTATTTCTGGCCCCGCAGGTGCCGCCGCTGCCGCCCCGGCAGCGCGTGGTCACCGCGGTGCTGGCGGGGCGCCTGCCGCACGAGAGCCTGTGGGCCAGCGTGCGCAGCCTGGTGCACCCGACGGGCACCGCGCTGGCCGAGCACGCGCTGGCCCATTTCGACGTGGCGGACAAACTGTTCGACCGCGTGGACCGGCTCTCGGGCGGTGAGCGCCAGCGCGTCGGCCTGGCCCGGGCGCTGGCCACGCAGGCCAGCCTGTTCCTGGTCGACGAACCCCTGTCCGCGCTGGACCCGGCACGCGCGCAGCAGGCCCTGGCCTCGCTCACGCAGGCGGCCCGCGAGCGCGGTGCCACGCTGGTGGCCACGCTGCACCACGTGGACATGGCGCTGCACCATTTCCCGCGCGTCATCGGGCTGCGCGGCGGCACGCTGGCCTTCGACCTGCCTGCGGCGCAGGTCACGCCAGACCACCTGCACCAGCTGTACGCGCAGCACCTGGACGAGCTGGCGGACACCACGCCGCCCGCACCGGACGGGCCCATGGCCGCCGCGCCCGTGCCCATGCAGTGCCGCTAGCGCAACGGGCCATGGTGTCGTTCCTGGGCGTGCCCCCCGGCGAAAGCCTGCCGTCCGCGCGGCGCGACCCGGCCTGGCGCGCCCGCCTGGCCGGTGCCGTGGTGGCGCTGGTGGTGCTGTGGCCGATGCTGGTGCTCACCGAATTCAAACCCTGGCAGCTGCTGGCCCCGGACGCACTGAAACCCTCGCTGCGATTTCTGGCGGACTTCGTGCCGCCCCGCTCGGACGCGGAGTTTCTCGCCCTGGTGGCGCGCGAGACCTGGCGCACCGTCGCCATCGCCACGGCAGGCCTGGCGCTGGCGCTGGCCCTGGCCGTGCCGCTGGCGCTGCTGTCGGTGCGGGCGCTGTCGGTCTCGGCGCTGAGCGGCCCGATGGCCGCCGTGCCGGCGCTCGTGCGGCTGCTGGTGCGCTGGCTGCTGGTGGTGCTGCGCAGCGTGCCCGAGCTGGTCTGGGCGCTGGTGTTCGTGCGCGTGGTGGGGCTGGGCCCGACGGCCGGCGTGCTGGCCATTGCGCTGACCTATGCCGGCATGCTGGGCAAGGTCTATGCCGAGATCCTCGACAGCGCCGAGCCCCATGCCGCCACCACCCTGCTGCGCAATGGTTCGGGCCGGCTGCAGGCCTTTTTCTATGCGCTGCTGCCGCAGAACGCCGCCGAACTCACCAGCTACACCGTCTACCGCTGGGAGTGCGCGATCCGCTCGTCGGCGGTGCTGGGCTTCGTCGGCGCGGGCGGCCTGGGCCAGCAGATGGACGCCTCGATGAAGATGTTCGAGGGCGCCGAGGTGGCCACCATGCTGCTGGTGTTCATGGCGCTGGTCTGGCTGGCGGACCGCACCAGTGCCTGGTTGCGGCACAGGCTGGCATGACGACGCGCCACCCGCCGCCACCCCGGCCACCCACCCAGCGCTGCCTGGCCTGCTGGTGCATGGCCGCCGGCGCACTGGCGCTGGTGGGCCTGAGCTTCTGGTCGCTGGACCTGCAGTGGGCGCAGTTCGCATCCGCCCAGGCGCTCGCCAAGATGGCGCGGTTTCTGGCGGAGCTGCTGCGGCCCGACACCAGCCCGGTGTTCCTGCACAAGCTGCTGTGGGCGACGCTGGAGACGCTGGCCATGTCGGCGCTGGGCACGGTGCTCGCGGTGCTGCTCGGCCTGGCGCTGGCGCTGCCCGCCAGCAAGGCGTTCGAGGGCGACCCGGCGCGCTGGCGCGGCCCGGCGCGGCTGGTGCTCAACGCCTTGCGCAGCATTCCCGAACTGGTGTGGGCCACCCTGCTGCTGATCGCGGCCGGGCTGGGGCCGTTTGCCGGCACGCTGGCATTGGCGCTGCACACCTCGGGCGTGCTGGGCCGCCTGTTCGCCGAAGCGATCGAGAACGCCCCGCCCGGCCCCGGCTTCGCCCTGCGCGTGCGCGGCGTGGCCAGCAGCCGCGTGTTCCTGTATGCCACGCTGCCCCAGGTGCTGCCGCAGCTGCTGAGCTACACGCTGTACCGCTGGGAGAACAACATCCGCGCGGCCGCTGTGCTCGGCGTGGTGGGGGCCGGCGGGCTGGGGCAGATGCTGGCGTTCCACCTGGGGCTGTTCCAGATGGGCGAGACCAGCAGCGTGCTGGTCGCCATGCTGCTGCTGGTGGCGCTGGTGGATGCGCTGAGCTTTGCCAGCCGGCGCTGGCTGGCCCTCTAGTGCATCACCCCAGCGGGATCGAACCAGCGCGCGCCCGGCGCGGCCCTGCTCCCCTGCAGCGCAGGAAACGCCTGTCAACTGGTTGACATATTTCGGTAGCAAACTCCGCCACTTTGCATCCTTGGTGCGCGGCCGTTGTGCAACCCCCTCTCCCCCGAGCATGGCTCGCGTTCCTGAGCCGCCATTCCGGACGCATTCTCGTCACTGGCAGCGCCGGTCTGTCACTGGCTCTGCTGGTCCTGGTCTGGACCTTCACATGGCAGAGGCTGGACGCAGAGAAAGTGCTGACCCGTGCCAACGCCAGCGTACAGCAGCAGAACCTGAGCCACATCATTTCCGAGAACCTGGGCCAGATCCTGGACCGCGGACGGGTGATGGCGATCGCCGCCGAGGGCTGGTTCAATGGCAACCCCGCGGAAACCCTCGGCCACCTGTCGTCGATGGCGGCCGCAGACCGCATCTTTCTGCGCATCGCGCTGTACGACCAAACGTCGCGGCGGGTCTACACCTCGTCCCCCGCGCAGGACAGCCCCGAATTCACCACTGCCGTCTGGGCGTTGCTGAGCACGTCCGCGCAGGAAGGCACCAACCATCTGCGCCTCGCGCCCCTGTCGCCATCGAGTGAACACGCGTGGCAGATCCCGCTCCTCATCCCGGTGAACGGCAACCACAACACCCCGCGCGGCGTGCTGCTGGTGGTACTCGACCTGGGCTACTTTCTGCAGTTGTACCGGCACATCGACATGGGCCGCTCCGGCGTGATCCAGGTGCTGACGGCCGACGCCATGGTCGTGGCGGAGGCGCGCCCCGAGGGCCTGGTGCTGCAGAACGGCGCCCGCCGTGCGGGTGTGTCGCTCCAGCCCGGCGTCCATGCGGGTGCGCTGCAGGGCGATCTGTTCCAGGATGGGCGGACGTACCTTTCCAGTTTTCGGCAACCCGAGAGCCGGCCGTTCACCGTCGTCGTCAGCCGCGACATGCAGGAGATTCTGACCGCGCACTCGGCCATCCGGTCCCGCTTGTTTGCCGGTCTGGCCGTGCTGACGGCCTTCTTCGCCGCGGTCACCTTCTGGGTGGCGCGCGGCATCCAGCGCCAGGGCGGTCTGGTGGAGGCCCTGGCCCGGTCCAATGAGAAGATCCAACTGCTGATCGACCAACTGGAAGAGGAGAAGCGCCGCGCGGTCATGCTGGCCGCCCACGACCATCTGACCGGGCTGCCCAATCGGCGCATGTTCAACGAGCTGCTGGCCAGCCACCTGCTGCAGGCCAAGCGCAACCGCAGGCACTATGCGCTGATGTATCTGGATCTCGACCGCTTCAAGAGCGTCAACGACACCCTGGGCCACCATGTCGGCGACCTGCTGCTGCAGGCCGTCTCGGCCCGGCTGCGCGCGGGCCTGCGGGAGTCCGACATCGTGGCGCGCCTGGGCGGGGACGAGTTCGCCGTGCTGGTGACCGGCCTGGAGCGCATGGACGACATCGCCGCCGTCGCCGGCAAGCTGGTGGAACAGCTCAGCCTGCCCTACGAGGGCCTGGACGGCCACGCCATCCAGACCAGCCCCAGCATCGGCGTGGCCGTCTTCCCCCGGGATGGCCAGGACATCGGCGCCCTGAGCCGGCATGCCGACGCCGCCATGTACCAGTCCAAGCGCTCCGGTCGCGGCAGGTACACCTTCTACGACGCGGTGCGCAAACCGGCCGATGCGCGCTTCCTCGAACAGCGCCTGCCCAAAGCCATTGCCGAGCATGAACTGGTGCTGCATTTCCAGCCCAAGGTCCGCCTCTGCGACTACCAGTTGGTCGGGTTCGAGGCGCTGGTGCGCTGGCAGCACCCGGAGTTCGGCCTGATCTATCCGAACGATTTCATCCCCCTGGCCGAGAGCACGGGCGCCATCGTTGAGCTGGGCAACTGGGTCGCGCAGGCCTGCTGCCAGCAACTGGCAAGCTGGCAGGCCGAAGGGCTCAAGGTGGTGCCCATCGCCTTCAATGTGTCCGCCATGCAGCTGCTGGACGAGGAGCTGCCCCTGCGCGTTGCGGGCATGCTCGCCACCCACGGCGTGGCGGCCGGATCGCTGGAAGTGGAGATCACCGAGACCTGCCTCGTCGAATCGATGGACGTCGCTGTCAAGGTGCTCGATGCGCTCGAGAAGCTGGGCGTGTACATCGCCCTGGACGACTTCGGCAGCGGATTTTCCAGCCTGGGCTACGTGCGCACCCTTCCCATCCACTGCATCAAGATCGACCGCTCGTTCATCAACGACATCCGCAACAGCCCGGACGACGCGGTCATCGTCACCTCCATCATCACCCTGGCGCACAACCTCAAGATGCGCGTGGTGGCCGAAGGCGTCGAGCGGCTCGACCAGCTGATCCACCTCAAGACCGCCGGTTGCGACGAGGTCCAGGGATACTTTTTCAGCCGCCCCGTTCCCGCCGATGCGGCGCGGGAATTCCTCCTGCAACCCGCGATGTCCCCGGCATGAAAAACCCCTTTCGCAGCCTGTGCGCCGGCTTGGCGCTCACGGTGGTCGCGCTGCACGCCCCGGCGGCCACCTGTGAAGATCCGCGCCCCCTGCGGCTGGCGCTGGTTCCCCTGAAAGACCCGACGACCCAGCTGGCTCAGTACCGTCCCCTGATCCGGCAGCTGGAAATCGCCCTGGACCGGCGCATCGAGACGGTTCCGGCCACCTCGTACGGCGCGGTCATCGAAGGCCTGCTGGCCGGCGGCATCGACCTGGCCGAACTCGGCCCGGCCTCTTATGCCATCGCGATGCACCGCGGCGCCCATATCGCCCCCATCGCCTCGTTTCGCCTGCGCGCAGGGCCGGCGACCGACTCCACCACGTCCTACTACCCGCTGCTGATCACGCGCCGCGCAGCGGGCCTGACAAGCCTGGAGGGGCTGCGCGGGACCACGCTCAGCCTGACCGACCCGGCCAGCACCTCGGGCGCGTTGTTGCCGCGCAAGGCCATCCAGCAGTTGACCGGAACCCCCCTGGACAGCTATTTCCAGCGCGTCACCTTCGCCGGCTCGCACGACCGCGCCATCGACACCGTGCAAAAAGGCCTGGTGGATGCCGCCTTTGTTTCGAGCACCTCGGTGGACGAAGCCATCCGCCGCGGCAGGCTGCGCATGGAGGACCTCCATACCCTTTGGAAATCGAACCCCATTCCCTACGACCCCTTCGTGCACCGCACGCAACTGTGCCCCGCACTGGTGGTCAAAATCCGGCAGGTCTTTCTGGGTGACGTAAGTGCGCTGCAAGGCATGTTCAAGGACCTGGGAATGACCGGCTTCGTTCCGGTGTCCGATGCGCAGTACCGCGAGATCCGGGCGCTGTTCCCGTCAAGGCCGTAACCTGCGGCCTGCTTACGCCGCGACCGCAGCGGCCCTTTGCGACCGCGCCGCCACGCCCGAGCCGACGAAGCCCGCCGACACCACGCCCAGCACCAGCGCGGCCGCCGAGCCATAAAAGATGCCCGGGGTCATGTCGCGGTCGAGCAGGGCGCCAAACACCGGCGCGGCGAGGCAAAAGCCCAGGTCCAGGCCCGAGTACACCGTGCCGTAGACCCGGCCCGTGGCGCCGGGCGGCGCGGCGCGCTTGATCAGCATGTCACGCGAGGGGCTTGCCAGCCCCGTGCCGACGCCGGCCAGCGCGGCCACCGCCACCGCGCCCATGCCCGACAGCCAGCCGCTGCCCACCAGCACTAGCAGCGCGCCCGAAGCCACGAGGCACACCGAGATCACCCGTTCGAGCCGCTTCACGCGGCCCACCAGAAAGCCCCCGACGACCATGCCGGCCGCGCCGCACAGCATGTAGCCGGTCACGACCATCGACGTGACCGACAGCGGCAGCGCGTACATCTTCTGCAGCGCCGGGCTGGCAAAGCTCTGGATCGCACTGAGCGCGCAGGTGGTCCAGAAGAAGAACGAAAAGCACAGCCATACCGAGGACAGGCGCAGGAAGGCCAGCGGGTGTTCGGGCCGCAGCGCCGCCGCACCCGCATCCTTGCCTTGGTGCGCCCAGGCGCCCTGGCGGTCGTCGAGCGCGTCGCGGTTCGCCACCATGATGGCCAGCACGGCGAGCGCCAGCGCAGCGCCGCACAGGCAGGCGGTGCGCCACGAGCCGGTGGCCGCGGTGATGCCGGCCATGAACACCGGCGCCACCGCCCAGCCCAGGTTGCCCGAGATGCCGTGCACCGAAAAGCCATGGCCCAGGCGCTGCGGCGACACGCGCTTGTTCAGGATGGTGAAGTCCACCGGGTGGAAGGGCGCGTTGCCCAGGCCCGCCAGCGCCGACGCCAGCACCAGGCCGGTGTAGCCCTGGGCCGTGCCCGCCACCAGGCCCGCGGCAGCAAAGCTCGACAGTGCAAAGAACAGGACCGGGCGCGCGCCCACGCGGTCGACCAGAAAGCCCGACAGCGCCTGGCCCACGCCCGAGATGACGAAGAACACCGACACCAGCAGCCCGAGCTGCGAGTAGTTGAAACCGAATTCGGCGATCAGCCACGGAAACAGCGGGGGCAGCAGCATGTGGAAGAAATGCGAGGAGCCGTGCGCCAGGCCGATGAGACCGATGGTGCGGGCGTCCCGGCGCAGCGGCACGGCGGCCGGCCCGGGAGGATGAGAGAGCATGGTCATGGGCGCCATCTTAGAACGCGTTCAAAGTCGCCTCCTAGCTCATACGATGCTCGGGGGGATGAGAAAGAGCTGTGGCCTCAAAGCGCTCTGCGGAGGTTTTGGCGCATCCATGGACGCCTCCAAGGCCGATGACATGATCGGGGTTGACATGGCGCAGCGTGGTTTCTCCCCCTTTGCAGCGGCCCTGCGCCGCGGTCATTGCAGACCGTTCTTTAGGAGGCGGTCAAAGCGCGTCTATCCAGGCTTTTGTAGGGCTTGGCGCTGTTTGTTGGCGCACGCACCTCAGCGGGGCGCGCGACAAAGGGGTTTTGGCTTTCGTTGTCGCCCAAATTGAACACTGCTACCGATTGAACCAGTTGCTGAGCCTGACTGTTTAGGCTCTGAGCGGCCCCAGCGCTTTCCTCCACCAGCGCGGCATTTTGCTGGGTCACGTGGTCCATTTGCGCCACCGCTTCGCCAATTTGCGCTACGCCTTGGCTTTGCTCGGCACTGGCAGCGCTGATTTCACCCATCATGTCGGTCACGCGCCCGATCGACCCCACCACTTCGGTCATGGTTGTCCCCGCTTGCTCGACCAGTTGAGAACCTTGCTCGACCCGCTCCACGCTGGCATTGATCAGGGACTTGATCTCTTTGGCGGCTTCGGCGCTGCGCCCGGCGAGGGAGCGAACTTCAGACGCCACTACAGCGAAACCACGCCCCTGCTCACCGGCACGTGCCGCCTCTACGGCCGCATTGAGCGCCAGTATGTTGGTCTGAAACGCAATGCCATCAATGACGCTGATGATGTCTGAAATCTTGCGTGAACTCTCGTTGATCCCCTTCATCGTCTCAACCACTTGGGCAACCACTTCGCCGCCCTTGACTGCTACTGCGCTGGCAGTCTGGGCCAGCTGGTTGGCTTGCTTGGCACTGTCGGAGTTTTGCTTGACCGTGGAGCCCAGCTGTTCCATGGACGCCGCCGTCTGTTGTAGTGCACTGGCCTGCTCTTCGGTGCGCTGGCTCAGGTCGTTGTTGCCCGAGGCAATTTGGGCACTTGCAGTGGCAACGCCTTCGGCGTTTTGGCGCACGCCTCCCACCACTCGGGCCAGGCTCTCTTGCATGGCTTTCAGCGACGCGAGCAATTTTGCGGTTTCATCCTTGCCTTGGATTTCGACGCGCATGGTCAGATCGCCCTTGGCAACGGACTCAGCCAGCGTCAAGGATGTCTGAATAGGGTTCGTGATTGAACGAGTGATCCAAAAGCCCAGCACTACCGCCAAGACCAGCGCCAGCGCGCTACCGCCAAGGATGGCGTTTCGATTGAGCGCGCGCTGCGTATCGGCCGCCGCTGCCCGAACGACCAACAAATCTCGCTCGGCCTTGTCAAAGTCGGCATGCAGCGCCCGGAACCCATCCATTGCCGCCTTGTCGCGGCCCTCCCCGAACTCTTCGGCGAGTTCTGCAACGGTCTTTGTGCCGGCCGTAACGTTCTTGCGGAAGGCAAACAGCGCCTCGGCCACGCCCCTGAACTCCTGGTGGCGCGCTTTCATGTCGTCAAGCCGCTTTTGTTGGCTTGGGTTGTCAGAGGTCAATTTTTTGGCTTCTGACCAAGCCTTGTCGAATTTTTGCAGGCCCGCGTGCCAAGGCTCAAGAAAATTTTCTTCGCCAGCCAGCAAATAACCACGAGCACCTGTTTCCATGTTGACCATGGAGCCGAGCATGCCCTCTCCCGTGGCGAGCACGGCGTAGGTGTGAGTGTTCCAGTTCTCGGATTCTGCCAAATTTGCTGCCGTGTGCAGTGCGGCCCAGCCCACTATCAGGAAGATGCCAATGACGGAGGCAAAAGCCAAGGAGAGGCGGCGACCAACGGACAGGTTTTTGATGTTCATTCGTATTTCCAGATCTGCGCAAACATTTTGAAATGCAGAAGTATGACAACGCCAACCCAGCCGGGTCTGCAAGCCCCAAAACACCCCACATCGCCACCAAAAAAACTCAGAGCCGGGTTGCTGCACGCCATGCATGCGCTGCATACCAGCCGACACAACGATAAAACCAGGGTAAACACCGAGGCAGTCCAAGGCGGCGGAGGGAATAAAGCCCTGCATCCTGCGCTCTTATGCACATGATCCAAACGGCGGAGTCCCGCTACAACCAATGGGTGCGCGAGCACTACCGCTTTTTGCTGCGCAGCGCCTGGGCGCTGATGGGCTCGCGCGCGGTCGCGGAAGACGTGGTGCAGGACTGCTTCACCAGCGCCTGGCAGCACCGCAAGCAGCTGCGCGACCCGGCGCTGGCGCGTGCCTGGCTGTTCCAGATCATGCGCCGCCACGCCCTGCGCCACATGGTGCCGCACCACCTGGCGCTCGACGATGACCTGCCGCACGCCAGCGACGTGGTGGCCGATGGCGCGCTCGACGACCAGCTCGACGTGGTCAAGGCCCTGGCGCGCATCGCGCCCATCCACCGCGAGGTGCTGGTGCTGTTTTATTTCGACGACATGCCCACGGCGCAGATGGCGCAGGCGCTGGAAGTGGCGCCGGGCACGGTGCTCTCGCGCCTCTCGCGCGCCCGCGAGGCGCTGCGTGCGGCGCTGCACCCCACGGGCGCGGCCGCCGCCCCCTCCCCCGCAGCCCCGCGGCTGCGCAAGGTCTGACATGCCCGACCAACGCCCTCCCGACACCGCCTTCGACCTGCGCGCGCGCGCCGAACTTGCGCTGGCCTTTGACCCGGGCCAGCCGCCCCAACATCTGTTCCGCCACACGCCGCTGCTGGCGCGCCGGGGCCTGCAGCGCACTTTGGCCGCGCTGCTGCTCACGGCCACCGGCGCCACGGCGGTGCTGGCCATGCGCCCGCCGGCGCTGGTGCGCGGCGCCATCGAGCACGAGTACTACGAACGCACGCTGCGCGGCGCCTTCATGGAGGCCGCGCCGCTGCTGCAGCACCTCGGGCTGGGCGACCGGCAGGCCCTGCCCGGCTACCCGCAGCTGCTGCGGCCCTGCGACATCGACGGGCACCTGACCTACCACCTCACCACCTTCTTTGAAAAAGGCGGCATGGTGACGGTGTTCGCCTTTGACGACGCGGTGTCGCTGCCGGACGGCAGCGGCTGGTGGGGCAATGTGTACTGGCAGGTCGTGACCTCGCAGGGCGGCAAGCCGCTGGTGCTCGTCGCGCAGAAGAAAAAGGCCCTGGCCGTGGCGCAAGGCGCCTTGGCCGCGCCGCCGCCCTAGCTTGGCGCTCCCCGTTTTCCCTTTCTCACCCCCGAAGAACCCAGGAGACTTCATGCACTCTGAACCCACTTCCCTGCCCCGCCGCCGCCTGCTCACCGGCACGGCCAGCGCCCTCGCCGCCGCCGGCCTGGCCACCTGGGCGAATGGCGCCGCGGCGCAAGCCGCCGCCGCCAAGCCCCTGCCGGCCTACCTGGGCTGGAAGGACGCCGACAGCGTCATCGTGCACAGCAGCACCACGCTGGAGACCCGGCGCGGCGCGTTCGGCACCAGCGTGATCACGCCCACCGACCAGCTCTACATCCGCAACAACCTGCCCGCGCCCGACGCGGCCATCGTGGCCAACCGCGATGCCTGGGAGATCAGCGTCAGCGGCGTCAAGAGCCCGCGCAAGCTCACCGTGGGCGAACTCAAGGCCCTGGGCCTGGAGACCGTCGCGATGGTGCTGCAGTGCTCGGGCAATGGCCGCGGCTTCTTCCCGAGCAAGCCCAGCGGCACGCCCTGGACCGTGGGCGCGGCCGGCTGCGTGGTCTGGAGCGGCGTGCCGGTGCGCGCCGTGGCCGAGGCCCTGGGCGGCGTGGCCGATGGCATGCGCTTCATGACCGGCACGGGCGGCGAGAAGCTGCCCGAGGGCATCGACCCCAAGAGCATCGTCGTCGAGCGCTCGGTGCCCGCGGCCGCCATGCAGGACGCGCTGCTGGCCTGGGAGATGAACGGCGCCCCGATCCCGCTGGCCCATGGCGGCCCGCTGCGCCTGATCGTGCCGGGCTACACCGGCGTGAACAACATCAAGTACATCCGGCAGCTGGCCTTCACGGCGCAGGAGAGCGACGCCAAGATCATGTCGCACGGCTACCGCATGACGCCCCCGGGCGGCAAGGGCGACCCGAGCCAGCCTTCGGTGCAGGAGATGTCCATCAAGTCGTGGATCAACGGACCGCTGCCCGACGATGGCCAGATCGCGGCCGGCGCCCCCGTGCAGATCCACGGTGTGGCCTTCGGCGGCCTGCACGCGGTCAAGGGCGTGGAGGTGTCGATCGATGGCGGCAAGACCTGGCAGGCTGCGCGCTTTGTCGGCCCCGACCTGGGCAAGTACGCCTGGCGCCAGTTCGTGCTGCAGGCCAAGCTGCCGGCCGGCACGCACACGCTGGCCAGCCGCGCCGCCGACACGGCCGGCAACGTCCAGCCCGAGACGCGCGGTGAAAACCAGAGCGGCTACAACAACACCAGCTGGGCCGACCACGCGGTCAAGGTCACCGCCGCCTGACGCCGCCCCGCCCCGCCCCTAGGCCGCAGGGCCTGGGGGTTTTCTTTTGCGCCCTCGGCGCTGCACCCCCTATGGATCGGAACCACACCATGCCACTGCTCTTCAACACCCCCGCCCGCTTCCTGCGCACCCTGGCCGCGCCCGCGCTGCTGCTGGCCGCCGGCCTCTGCGGCACGGCCGCGAGCGCCGCCGACGATGCCGCCCAGATGGCCCTGGGAAAGAAGCTCTTCACCACGTCCACGCCCGCGTGCGCCGTCTGCCACACGCTCAAGGACGCGGGGGCCGAAGGCGCCGTGGGCCCGGTGCTCGACGAACTGCGGCCCGACGCCGCGCGCGTGACGAAGGCGCTGCGCGACGGCCTGGGCAGCATGCCCTCGTTCAAGGCCAGCCTGACCGACGCGCAGATCGCCGCACTGGCGCTCTACGTTGCCACGGCCAGCCGCCAGCCCTGAGGCGCGCGCCCCGCCGGCGCGTTCAGGCAGATGGGCAGGGCAGGTCCCTGCCCGACAGGCGGCGGCGGTCGTTTCAGGTCTGCGATTCGGCGCAGCGGTTTCTCGAAAAACACGCCAGAAAGGACCTGGGCCCCGGCCCGGGCCCATGCCGCCCGCCCCGGGAAAAACCCGCGGTCGGCACCGCCGCGCTCCAGGCTGCCGCGCAGCCCTGCCCAGGCCCCCTCCGCGCAGCAGCCCGGGGAGTGCACCCCAGCCAAATTGGCCTCCAGCCCTTTACCAGCAAGCGCTGACAGCTATCAATTTCATATTCCCGCCCCAGCCTCGTGCGCCCCACAGACCGCAGGACGCGCCATGCCGTGCGGCGGGCGCCCGTGCGCGGGGACCGCCCCGTTGACTTGCGTCAACGCCCGGCTTGAGGCACGCTCCAAAATCCACACCCTGACTATGGTTTTAAAAAGAACGGAGGGACCCCCCATGAAGCTGCTGACCGACCTCTTCACCACCGACTATGGACTGATGAGCATCACCGGCATTGCCATCATGCTGTTGGGCGGCATCGCATCGGCCGTCGTCGTGCGGCGCAAGATGGGCGAAGCCCCGACGGTGGCGGACACCCCCAAGTAACGTAAAGCGGCGCCCCCTGCCGCGCGGGACTACGGCGGCACGGCGGCGCACCACCCCGCCAGGGGTGCACGGGCCCATTGCTCGAGCCACGCCCAGACCTGCTGCACGCCGTCCTGGTCCGGGCCCTGCAGACCGTGGTCGGCCCCCGCCAGGCTGCGAGCGCAGTACGGCGCGGCACGGGTGCGCGCCCGGTCGGCAAAGCGCGCATAGGCTTCGGCCGGCACCAGCGCATCGTCGGCGCCCCAGACCTGCAGCAGCGGCCAGGGTCCGGTGCTGAGCGGCCCGGCCAGCGGCCAGTGCCAGAGGTCGCGCCAATAGCGCAGGCTGCGGCCTTCCAGCACCCTGCCATCGGGCCACGCGCCCGCCTGTGCCAGCCCCAGTGCCTGCCAGCGCGCGAGCGCGCCGTGGCGCTGGGCCTGCAGCGCGCCCGCGTCTCGCGGGTCCAGCCCGCTGGCGCCCAGCAAGACCAGCCCCGCCAGATGCGGCACCTCGGGCGTGAGCGCGGGCAGCAGTTCGGCCCCTTCCGAAATCCCGACCAGCAGCTGCGGCAGCGGCGGGGTTCCCGCGCGCGCGGCCGCGTCGGCGCGCAGCGCGGCACGCGCATGGTCGCGCCAGGCGCCCAGTGCATCGGCCCGCACGAAGTCGGCCGAACAGTCGCCCGGCGCGGTGGCAGCGTCGGCATCCATCCACGGCTTGTGCAGCACCAGCAGCTGCGCATGCAGCAGGCCGGCAAAGTAGCGCGCGGCCACCGGCCCCATGCCAGCACAGCCCGAGCCCGGCACCACGATCACCCGGTAGCGCGCGGGCGCAGCGCGCTCGGCGCGCTCCAGCACCTGCAGGTGCTGGCCCCGGTCGGCCGCCAGGAGGCGCACGGCAAAGCCTGCGCGCTCGCCAGGCAGCGGCGGCGGGCCGGCGGGTGCGGCGCAGCCGGCCAGCCAGGCGCTGGCCAGCACCAGCGCGCCCCGGCCTGCACAGCGCCCGACAGCCCGCGCAAAGCGGGCCGCAAGGGTGCGGGGGACGGGGCTCATGCGCAGCGACCGGAGGCCGCGCGGCGCGCCCTCACTTGAGGATGAGGACCTGTTCTTGCGGCTGCGGCGCGGCCAGCGGCTGGCCGCCCTGCAGCGGCAGGGCCAGGGCCGGGCGCACGCCGCGCGCCAGGCCCGGGTCGGTGGCGCCGAGCTGCTCGCCGAGCTGCTGGAACACGCTCTGGGCCAGGCTTTGCGAGGTCTCGCGCATGACCTTGGCCCGGTTGGGCGGAGCGATGTCGCCGCGGCCGGACAGGATCTTGGTGTCGTTGCCGGTGCCCTGCGCGGAAAACGCCGCCTTGATCTCGTAGGTCCGGGTGTGGATCAGCGAGAAGTCGGCCAGCAGGTCGAGGCCGTACTGGTGCGTGGCGCTGGCGGTGCCCTGCAGTGGCGAGAGCGCGTCGGAGAATGCGATGCTCGAGACCACGCCGAACAGCACGTAGTCGGCGCCGTTGAACTCGCCCTTCTTGATGCGCGCGATGATGTCGTTCACCTGGGGCTGGCGCACGGGTGGGACCATCTTGCCGCCCTGCACCTGGTGGAGCACCTGCTCGGCCTTGCTCGGCTGTGGGGCGCCGGCATCGAAGCCCTTGCCCTGCACGAGGCGGAACGTGGTGCCGCGCAGCAGCGCGCCCTTGATGTCGTTGGTGTAGGCACCGAGCTCGCGCTGCTCGATGTAGCTGTAGCGGCCCGCGACATAGGTGCCACTGGCCTGCGCGGAGGCCTGCATCGAATGGCTGCCCGAGCCGCCGTACAGCCCATGGCTGGCGGAGCCGCGGGCGCTCATCTGGCTGCTTCGCTGGTAGGTGCCGGCCTCGAAGTACTCGGACAACTGCTGGGCATAGGCCAGGTCGGTCACGGCGATGCGGGGCGGGTTCTGCGCGGGGGCCGCGCCGCTCCAGGCGAGCGCGGCGGCCGCCAGCGCGGCGGCCAGGGTGGTTCTGCGTTGCATCGTGGCCCCTTCAGCGCTTGCTGGTCTTGCGGATTTCTTTTTCGTCCGCCCATTCGATCGTGCCTTCCTGCACGTCGAACATCTTGAGCGTGAACTTGTAGAACACGTTCTTGGTCGTGTTGTTCTGCTTGACGATGCTGGTCAGCTCGCCTTCGAGCTGGTACTTGGCCGCCGTCATCTGGCCCACCTTGGCGGTGGTGTTCTGCTTGTACAGGCCGCTCTGGTTCTGGCGCTGCAGCTCGTCCACGCCCTGCTGCATCTCGCCGATCGAGCGCGTGAAACGCACCTTGCCCGACTTGACCAGCGCCGTCTGGATCGAGTTCATGACGTTGGTGGTGTCGATGTACTCGCTGGTCTTGTTCTTGACGGTGGAGATCGTCACCGTGGGGCGGCCCTGGAAGATGCCGGTCTCGAGCAGGCCGCCGGTCATCTTCTCGGCAATCATCTGCAGGTCGGTGGAGCCGAATTCGTTGGTCACCAGCTCGACCGCCTTGGCATCGCCGTAGTTGACCTGGCGGTCAAAACGCACGACGGGGGACGAGAGGCTCTGGCAGCCCGCCAGGGCCAGGGTGCTGGCCGCCAGGGCCAGGAGCAGCGCTTTGCGCGGTACGGTGTGCATCGGTTTTTCCTTTAGCGCGGCTTCAGCGCGCCTCCACGTTCATTTCAAGACGGAAGTCGACCGCGGCGCCCGTCGGCGCCACGCTCTTGACGGTGTGCTGGCCCAGGCCCTGCACGCCGAGCTGCTTCCACGATTCGCCGTCGCCGACCTGGTTGCCCACGGCATCGAGCCATTTGAAGCGGTAGAACACGGTGCGGTCGCTGCGCCCCGTGTTGGCCAGGTCGGCCTGCACGATGAGCACGTCGTTCTTGCGCACAACGCGCATCTCGCGCACGGCTAGGCCCTCGGCTTCGCCGCGCAGGGCGATCTTGGAGGCCACCGCCGGTGGCGTGGCGGGGTCGTGCTGTTGCGCCTGCGCGCTGCCGGCCACGGCCAGAAGGGCCAGGCAGGCGGCGGCAAGGGGGTGGCGGGGGGTCATGCGAAAAACTCCTTCGGGGACTCAACGGGTGTCAATGGGCACGGGCCTGGACGGCCGGCTTGGCCTGCGCGCGCGCCGGGCGCGCGGCCGCAGGCTGGGGCTTGGCGGTGGGAGCCACGGCGGCTGGCGCGGCCGGCGGGGGCGGCTCGGCGGCCACGGCCGCGAGCTGGCCCAGCGTGGCGACCTCGCCGGTCAGCACGCTGCTGTGGTAGAAGCGCAGCGGCACCAGGGCGTACTGGCCATCGACCTTGACCGGCTGCTCCAGCGTACGGCCATTGATGGTGATGCGGTGCTCGCCCGGCGGCAGGTAGCCGCGCGCCACATAGACGCGGCCGGGCAGCATGCGCCACATGCGGTCGTCGGCCTGCTCTGTGGCGGCGGACGCCACGGCGCCAATCAAACCGCCCAGCAGGCCCGCGTTCTTTTGCAGCTGGTCCTGCAGCACGCCCTTGGCCACGGCGCGCGTGAAGCCGCGCAGCACCATGCCGGGCATCTCGTCCTTGAGCGCGCGGCGCGCCATGGCATTGAGGTCGACCACTTTTTCGAGTTTCAGGTCGTAGCCCGCCACCGACAGCTGGCTCAGCAGCGGATCGCTCGACGGCTCGATCACCGGGTAGGAAATGCTCGCCGTCACCAGGCCGCGGCCGGTGGGCACGGGCAGCGTGAAGGCCTTGGGCTTGCGCGCCGGGGCGTCACCGGCCTCGACCACGAACAGCACGTCTGTCATGCGCTGGCGGCGCTTCCAGGTGAAGCTGCTGCGGTCGTCGAGGCCGCGCAGGCCCTCTTCGAGCACGCCGGTCTCGGGCTTGAGCTCGATCGCCTTGCGGTAGCCGGGCGCGGCCAGGCCGGGCTCGTTCATGGCCTCGTACATGAAGCCGGCCAGGTAGTGGCTGAGCGCATTCTGGTAGCCGTTCTTCAGGGCCAGCACCTCGGGGTCGTTGAGGGTCTCGACCGGGTAGCCATTGATCTGCTTGCTGCCCGACGCGGCGCCCTTGGACTTGGCTTCCTCTTCGGCGGCCAGCGTTTCCTTGGCCCGGAACTCGGCAATGACGGCTTCGCGCTCGTGCGTGCGCTTGATGTCCACGCGGGCGTTGTCAAAGTCGCCCAGCGCCACGCGGTTGAGGGCCATGCGCGTCGTGAGCCAGACCTTCTCGTAGTCCTGGCCTTCGTACACCTTCAGGCGCTCGCTGATCAACGAGGCGCCCACGGTGCCCATGAGCTTCTGCGGGTTGCCGGTGGCGGCCTCTTCCCATTCCTTGACCTTGTTGTCGGCCAGCATGAAAGCGTGGTTGCTGTCCTCGTAGCGGCGGTCCAGCCGCAGCAGTTCGCCGCGCTCGAGGTTGTAGAGCAGCGCGGTTTTGTCGCTTTCGGTGGTGGCAGACGACTCCAGCCGCGCCAGCGCCGCAGGAATGCCCTGGGCCTGTCCAGCGCTGTGCACGTCCGAGGCCAGCTTGTCGTGGCTTTGCAGGCTGGCACAGCCCGTCAGCGCGACGCTCAGCGCCAGCAGGCCCCAGAAACGGGCACGGGAAAAAAACCGGTGGTTCATCAACATTCCTTGCAGGTCTTCGAAGGGCACCAGAAGACCCGGTGGCGCCGCGCAGGCGCCACAGGACAAGGAAAAAGCGGACGCGGGCCTGCGCCCCTGGCACCTGCGGTCCGAACCACCCTCCCGCATCCGGTTTCTTGGCTGGTATTGTAAAAATACAGCCGCAAATGTATCAAAACGTGAAGACAGAGTAATGCGCTTGGTCAATACTCTTGCCGCATGCCACCCTGCCGCCACAGGACGCGGCCGGCTTCAGGCGCGCGTGGCGGCCTCGGGCATGCGGTACACCCACGCACCGCAGCGGCCAGCCACCTGCAGCCGCGCCTGGGCCGGGACACCGGGCAAGGGAAATTCCAGGCTCACCAGGTACGCCCCGGGGGCCAACTCGGCGCGCGCCTTATCCACGGCGCGCGCCATGCTTTCGGGACGCTGGAACAGGTAGACGAGCTGGTAGCCGCTCCAGTCGGCGCGCCACATGTCGCCGCGGCGCACGCGCGCCCAGGGGCAGCGCAGCGCGCACAGCAGGCGCAGGGCAGCGCTCCACTCCACGCCTTCGATGCGGGCCTGCGGATAAGCACGGCGCAACGCCACCAGCCCGTCGCCCAGACCGCAGCCGGCGTCGAGCACGCGGTCCTGCGGCGCCAGGGGCGCGAGCGCGGCGAGCGCATCCAGGGCCTTGCGCGGGGTCGGGAACAGCGGCGCGTCGCGCCAGGCGTTGAGCGGGTACACCAGCAGCAGCAGCGCCAGCGGCACCAGCCAGGCCCATGCCGGCACGCCGGCCGCGCCGCTGGCCAGCAGCGACAGCGGAAAGCCCGCCGCGATCAGCGCGCGGCGCCACCAGCCGCGCCCGAGCAGACTCGCCGCCGTGCCCAGCGCACAGGCCAGCAGTAAGGCCCAGGCCGCAGGCAGCACGCGCTGCAGGCTGGCAAACACCAGCCACGCGGCGGCCCACACCAGCAGCGCCGGCAGCGGCCAAGGCAGGCGCAGCACCATGGCGGCGATGTATTTATTCCATTTCTCAATCAAGCGTGAACGCGAAGGACTGCCGCAGACAGCGCCATAGCACGGCAAGGCAATCCGACAAAGTGCACGTTGGATTTAGAAATGGAATCAGCCGCGCAGCCGGTCGATCAGGCCGTTGAGCGCTTCGAGCGAACCGAACTGGATCGCCAGCTCGCCCATGTCCTCCATGCGGCCGCCGCGCTTGACGCGCTTCTTGACGCGCACCTCGACCTCGGCCATGAGCAGGTCCGACAATTCTTCCTCGACGCGCTTGAGGTCGCGCGACTTTTCCTTCTGCGGCTTCTGCGGCACCAGGCTGAAGTCGGCGCCGATCTTCTTGACCAAGGCTTCGGCCTCGCGCACCGACAGCTTCTTGGCGGCGATCTGGTTGCCCGCGGTGATCTGCGTGGCGCGGTCCAGCGTGAGCAGCGCGCGCGCGTGGCCCATGTCAATGTCGCCGGCCATCAGCATGGTCTGCACCGGGTCGGCCAGGTTCAGCAGGCGCAGCAGGTTGCTCGCGGCGCTGCGCGAGCGGCCCACGGCCTGCGCCGCCTGCTCGTGCGTGAGGCCGAACTCCTTGACCAGGCGCGAGAGGCCCTGCGCCTCTTCGAGCGGGTTGAGGTCTTCGCGCTGGATGTTCTCGATCAGCGCCATGGCGGCGGCAGACTCGTTGGGCACGTCGCGCACCAGCACCGGCACGCTGGCCAGGCCGGCGATGCGCGCGGCCCGGAAGCGCCGCTCGCCGGCAATGATTTCGTAGCGGCCGGCGTGCTCGCCCTCGGCCAGGCGCCGCACCAGGATCGGCTGCATGATGCCCTGGGCCTTGATGCTCTCGGCCAGCTCGTAGAGCGCGCCCTCGTCCATGCGCGTGCGCGGCTGGTACTGGCCGGGCACCAGCTCGGACAGGGCCAGCGCGTGCGGCAGGCCGTCGTCCTCGGCCGGCGGCGTGGCCGCGCTGTCTGCGGCCTTGGGGCCGAGCAATGCTTCCAGGCCGCGGCCCAGGCCCTTGGGTTTCTTGGTCGCCATGGGGTGTTCAGTCTTTCATCAGGGTTGCAAGCAGCGCGTGGCCTTCGGGCCAATCGCCCAGGCCCGATTCCGCATTGATATGGCCGCGCTCGCCGCCGTCGACGAAGCGCGCGCCCCAGGCGCTGGCCAGGGCCTGCGCACGCCCGAGGCTGCAGTAGGGGTCGTTGTGGCTGCCGACCAGCACGGCAGGAAAGGGCAGCGACTGGCGAGCGATGGGCGCCCAGCCCGGCAGCTGCGCGCGCAGGTCATCGCGCTCGACATCGCCGGGCGCCACCAGCAGCGCGCCCTGGACGTTGTGGGTGTGCTTGGAATGCGCGGCCCACCAGGCGGTCAGGATGCAGCCCAGGCTGTGCGCCACCAGCACGACCGGGCCGGACGCATCGAGCACGACCTCTTCGAGCCGCGCCGTCCAGTCGCCGCGCAGCGGGTGCAGCCACTCGTGCTGCTCGACGCGCTGGTAGCCGTGCAGGCGCTCCCAGCGGCTTTGCCAATGGTCGGGGCCCGAGCTTTGCCAGCCGGGCAGGGTCAGGACATGGGAAGGGTTCACAGCCAATACGCTATTATTTTGATAGCTCACAGCGCTTTTGCATCAAGCGTTTGGGGCTTTTTTGGCATTGGTCGGGCGGGTGCGCGCGGGAGCCTTCTGCGCCATCGCGGGCACGCGTGCCACCATCTCCTGGGCGAACGCGACAAAAGCCTGGCTGCCCTTGGCCGAGGGGTCGAACACCACGCCGGGCAGGCCGTAACTCGGGGCCTCGGCCAGGCGCACGTTGCGCGGGATCACGGTGTCGAACACCTTGTCGCCGAAGTGGCCCTTGAGCTGTTCGCTGACCTGCTGCTGCAGCGTGATGCGCGGGTCGAACATGACGCGCAGCAGGCCGATGATCTGCAGGTCGGGGTTGAGGTTGGCGTGCACCTGCTTGATGGTGTGCACCAGGTCGGTCACGCCTTCGAGCGCGAAGTATTCGCACTGCATGGGCACGACGACGCCGTGCGCGGCGCACAGGCCGTTGAGCGTGAGCATCGACAGCGAGGGCGGGCAGTCGATCAGCACGAAGTCGTAGTCGCCATCGACCTCGGCCAGCGCGGCCTTCAGGCGCATCTCGCGGCGCTCGAGCGCCACCAGTTCGATCTCGGCGCCGGCGAGTTCGCGGTTGGCGCCGAGCACGTGGTAGCCGCATTTTTCGGCCAGCACGGCGGCCTCGCGCACCGAGGCCGACTCGATCAGCACGTCGTACACCGACAGGCTCAGCTGGCGCTTGTCGACACCCGAGCCCATGGTCGCGTTGCCTTGCGGATCGAGGTCGACCATCAGCACGCGCTGGCCGATGCTAGCCAGGCCGGCGGCCAGGTTCACCGCGGTGGTGGTTTTGCCGACGCCGCCCTTTTGGTTGGCAACACAGAAAATTTTAGCCATGGGATCTCGAAAGTTATGGGGTGGGAGACTGCAGCCGGTCAGCAACGGGTCCGCCGTTTTTTCGAGCGCACGGGCGAGGGCGGGACTGGCGCGCACGACACAATGGCGGCGCCGAATGCGCCGTGATCTGCGACACCACGCATGGCTTCTCCGGGGCTGCGAGCTGCGAGTTTACGCGACGGTCTTTGCCGTCACGGCGCGGGCCGCATCCAGACGATGCAGCGCTCGGCATCGAGCCCCGGCACCGTGAGTGGTTCCACGTGGAACACCTGCACCTTGGCGGGCAGCGCCGCGATCTCATCGGCCGGGTGCTTGCCCTTCATCGCCAGCCAGACGGCGCCCCCGCCCAGCGCCGGGCGCGACCAGGCGCTGAAGTCGGCCAGCGACGCAAACGCGCGGCAACTCACCACGTCGAAGGGCCCGGCCAGGGACTCGACGCGCGCGTGCACGCCGTGCAGGTTCTGCAGCTTGAGCGTGACCGCCACCTGCTGGATGAATGCGGCCTTCTTCGCCACCGTGTCGACGCAGCTCACATCGAGCTGCGGGCAGCAGACCGCGAACACCACGCCGGGCAAGCCGCCGCCGGACCCCACGTCGAGCAGGCGCGGCGGCGCCCCCGCAGCACCCTGCCCGGCCTGCACCAGGTGCCGGCCAAGATGTCGGCGCAGCGGCGCCACGGCCGCCAGGCTGTCGAGCAGGTGGTGCGTCAGCATCTCGGCCGGATCGCGCACCGCCGTCAGGTTGTAGACCTTGTTCCACTTCTGCAGCAGCGCCATGAATTCGAGCAACTGGGCGATCTGCGCCTCGTCCAGGTCGAGGTCCAGCGCCTCGCCGCCGCGGCGCAGCGCCGCTTCCAACGCCGCGCTCATGCGGTCTCGCCCGCTTGCGCGGCTTGTTCGGGTGCAGCGAAGCCTTTGAAACCGCCGCGCTTCAGATGCACCAGCAGCAGCGAAATGGCGGCCGGCGTGATGCCGGTGATGCGCGAGGCCAGGCCCAGCGTCTCGGGCTTGAAGCGCGCCAGCGCCTGGCGCGCCTCGATGCTCAGCGCCGTGACCTGCATGTAGTCGAGCTCGGGCGGCAGGCGCAGCTTTTCGTAGTGCGCGGCGCGCTCGACCTCGTCTTTCTGGCGGTCGATGTAGCCCGCATACTTGGCGGCAATTTCGACCTGCTCGACCACCGGCGCGGCGAGCTCACCCAGCGCCTCACGGGACACCGCGTCGCTGGCGTACTTGCCGCCGTCCAGGCCCATCAGCGCGCCATACGCCACATCGGGGCGGCGCAGCAGCTCGAACAGGTTGTACTCGTGCTCGATGCCCTTGCCGAGCACGCGCACCGCCTCCTCGAGCGGCAGGTTGCGCGGGTTGACCCAGGTGGACTTGAGGCGCTCTGTTTCACGTGAAACAGCGTCGCGCTTGCGACTGAAAGCATCCCAGCGCGCATCGTCGACCAAGCCCATCTGCCGCCCGACCTCGGTCAGGCGCATGTCGGCGTTGTCCTCGCGCAGCTGCAGGCGGAACTCGGCGCGGCTCGTGAACATGCGGTACGGCTCGGTCACACCCTTGGTGATCAAGTCGTCCACGAGCACGCCCAGGTAGGCCTCGTCGCGCCCCGGCAGCCAGGAAGCCAGGCCCTTGCACTGCAGCGCGGCGTTGGCGCCCGCAAACAGGCCCTGCGCGGCAGCCTCTTCGTAGCCCGTCGTGCCGTTGATCTGGCCGGCGAAGAACAGGCCCTGGATCTGCCGCGTCTCGAAATTGCTCTTGAGCGAGCGCGGATCGAAGTAGTCGTACTCGATGGCGTAGCCGGGGCGCAGGATGTGCGCGTTCTCCAGCCCCTCCATGCTGCGCACCAGCGCCAGCTGGATGTCGAACGGCAGGCTGGTGCTGATGCCGTTGGGATAGAACTCGTGCGTCGTCAGGCCCTCGGGCTCGAGGAAGATCTGGTGGCTGTCCTTGTCGGCAAAGCGGTTGATCTTGTCTTCGACGCTCGGACAGTAGCGCGGTCCCACGCCCTCGATCTTGCCGGTGAACATGGGGCTGCGGTCAAAGCCGCTGCGGATGATGTCGTGCGTGCGCGCGTTGGTATGCGTGACCCAGCATGGCACCTGGCGCGGGTGCATCGCGGCCCCGCCGTGGGCGTGCGCCATGAAGCTGAACACCGGCACATGGCCTTCGTTGACGCCGCCCGGCATGCCGTCGCCCGGCTGCGCGGTGCATTTCGAAAAGTCGATGCTGCGCCCGTCGATGCGCGGCGGCGTGCCGGTTTTGAGGCGCCCCTGCGGCAGCTGCAGCTCCTTCAGGCGTGCCGACAGGCTCACGGCCGGCTGGTCGCCGGCGCGGCCGGCGGCGTAGTTGTTCAGCCCGACGTGGATCTTGCCGTCCAGGAAGGTGCCAGCCGTCAGCACGACAGTGCGGCCACGAAAGCGGATGCCGACCTGCGTCACGGCGCCCACGACGCGGTCGCCCTCGACCATCAGGTCGTCCACGGCTTGCTGGAAGATCAGCAGGTTGGGCTGGTTCTCGAGCGTGCGGCGGATGGCTGCCTTGTACAGGATGCGGTCGGCCTGGGCGCGCGTGGCACGCACGGCGGGGCCTTTGGAGCTGTTGAGAATGCGGAACTGGATGCCGCCCTCGTCGGTGGCCAGCGCCATGGCGCCACCGAGCGCGTCCACCTCTTTAACCAGGTGGCCCTTGCCAATGCCGCCAATCGACGGGTTGCAGCTCATCTGCCCCAGCGTCTCGATGTTGTGCGTGAGCAGCAGCGTCTGGCAGCCCATGCGCGCGGCGGCCAGCGCCGCCTCGGTGCCGGCATGGCCGCCACCGACGACGATGACATCAAATTCCTGGGGGTACAGCATGGGAAGCGCTCCGGGGCACAGGGCCCAATGGTCAAACACAGCCCGCCATGCGCGGGGCGGCATGCGGGCTAACCCGTAATTTTCCCACTTTGCGGCGCGAGGCGTCCGGGCCATGCGCGCGTGGGGTTTTGCGCAGCCGTGGTGTTCCACGTGAAACAGGCGCCGCGCCGCAGGCGCATTGACCAGCGGCGGCACGCCAGTCCGGGGCCTGTGCTCCAATCGCGGCCATGAAAATTCTCGTCTTCGCGGGCAGCACCCGCCACCAATCGTTCAACCGCCGCCTGGCCCGCGAGGCCGCCGATCTGGCCCGCACGGCGGGCGCCGAGGTCACGCTGCTGGAGCTGGCCGAGCTCGACATCCCGATGTACAACGCCGACCTCGAGGCGCGCGGCACGCCGCCCGATGTGCTGCGCCTCAAGCGCCTGCTGTGGGAGCACCCGGCCTGGATCGTCTGCTCGCCCGAATACAACGGCAGCTATACCGCCCTGCTCAAGAACACCATCGACTGGGCCTCGAGCCCCGTGGCCGGCGACCCCGACTGGGGCGACGGCACCAAGCCCTTTCGCGGCAAGGTGGTGGGCATGCTCAGCGCGTCCAACGGGCGCCTGGGCGGCCTGCGTGCGCAAAGCCACCTGGCGCCGCTGCTGATCAACCTCGAATGCTGGCTCGCACCGCGTGCGTATGCGCTCAGCGGCGCCGCCAGCGCGTTCGACGAGCGCGGCGCGCTGCTGCAGGCCGAGCACCGCGACGGCGTGCGCGGCGTGGTCGAACAGGTGCTGTGGGCCGCTGAGCGCCTGCACGGCGGGGCCGCCGCATGAACCTGCAACATTTCAATGAAATGTGCTGCAAGCGCAGTTCCAGCAAGCGCTGGCAGCTATGGTTCGGATAGCACGCCTGGACTGCAGGCCGGCCTGCGGCGCCTGCTGCACGGCACCGTCGATCTCGAGCGCCATCCCCGGCATGCCGCACGGCAAGCCCGCCGGCGTGCGCTGCGTGCAGCTGGGCCCTGACGAGCGCTGCCTGGTCTTTGGGCGGCCCGAGCGCCCCGCCGTCTGCGCCAGTCTGCAGGCCGAGCCCGCGATGTGCGGCAGCAGCCGCGCCGAGGCCCTGGCCTGGCTCGCGCGGCTCGAAGACCTGACGCAGCCGTGATGGCCCCGCCGTGCGCGCCGGCGCCGCAGCGCATAGCATGGCGGTTCCCTTTCTCCACCCAAGGAAACCGACCATGAAGCTGTACTACTCTCCCGGCGCCTGTTCGTTGTCGCCGCACATTGCCCTGTACGAAGCCGGCCTGCCCCACACCGCGGTGCTGGCCAGCACCAAGACCCACCAGCTGCAGGACGGCACCGACTACTACAGCATCAACCCGCTGGGCTATGTGCCAGTGCTCGAACTCGACAGCGGCGAGCGCCTGCGCGAAGGCCCGGCCATCGTGCAGTACATCGCCGACCAGGTGCCCGACAAACAGCTCGCCCCGGCCAACGGCACGCTCGCGCGCTACCACCTGCAAGAGTGGCTCAACTTCATTTCCAGCGAGATCCACAAAGGCTTCGGTCCGCTGTTCAACCCGGCCACGCCGGCCGACTACAAGCCGGTGGCCATCGAGCGGCTGCAGCAGCGCCTGCAGTGGCTCGACGGCCAGCTGGCCCACCGCGACTACCTGATGGGCGAGCAGTTCACCGTGGCCGACGGCTACCTGTTCACCGTCGCCAGCTGGGCCCCGCATGTGCAGGTGGACACGGCGGGAATGGCGAATCTGCAGGCCTTCCTGCAGCGCGTGGGCGCCCGCCCGGCGGTGCAGGCGGCGCTGCAGGCCGAGCGGCAGCCCACGTAAGCGGCGCCGCGCTCAGACGGCGCTTGCGCTGCCGCCTGGTGCAGGCTCCGGCTCCGGCTCCGGCTCCGGCTCCGGCTCCGGCTCCGGCTCCGGCTCCGGCTCCGGCTCCGGC
>NZ_MWOM01000031.1:28583-43391 GCF_012931925.1 Acidovorax sp. SRB_24 | reverse complement strand
CGGCGGGGGCCTTGCCCAGCAGCAGGGTGCCGATGCGCTCGGCCGCCTGCTCCAGCGGCGCCTGCACCTGTTCGGCCTGCAGCAGGCCACGGCGCAGCAGCAGCAGGGTCTTGACGGCCGTGAGCTGCGCCAGCAGCTGGTAGCCGCGCGCCTGCAGGTGCTCGAGCGCCGCCAGCGGCGGGCGCACGGCGCGCGGCTCGGCCAGCGAGCGCTGCGTGGCCTGCACCAGCGCCGAGAGGCTGTCGTAGGCCTCGCGCCGCGCCAGGCGCCAGGCCAGCTCGGGCGCGTTGTCCACCGCCTGCAGCTGGCCCAGGCCCAGCGACACGCGCGCATGCTGGGCCTGTGCGGCCAGCGTGCGCGCCACCAGCGCGGGCAGCTGCGTGCGCTCCCACGACGGCAGCACATAGGAAAAGGCCCAGGCGATGCCGGTGCCGATCAGCGTGTCGGCCACGCGCTCGAGCAGCGCAAACGCGGTGCTGCCCCCGTTGTTGAGCATGTGCGCCTGCAACAGGCCCAGCGTGGTCGCAGCCACTGCCGTGACCAGGTAGCGGCGCACCGCAAAGCCATGGGCCACGCCCTGCGCCAGCGTGATCCAGATGACCAGCGCCAGCGGCGGCAGGTGGGCCGACAGCAGGCCCAGCGCCAGCACGCAGCCCAGCAAGGTGCCCGCCACCCGGCTGTTGCGCCGCTCCAGCGTCTGCGCCAGGCTGCCGCGCAGCACCACCACGATCGTCACCAGCATCCAATAAGGATGTGTGCCCCAGGGCAGCAGCTGCGCCACGGCGTAGCCGGCCGCAATCGCCAGCGCGGCGCGCATGGCGTGGCGCAGCGCCGGCGCCTCCCAGCGCCACAGGCCGGCGAACGGCCGCCACGACCAGGTGGTCGGGCTGACAAACATCTGCCAGTTGGCGCGCACGACCGCCAGATCGGGCTCGGCCTCGCCGCGCGCCAGCGCGATCAGGCTCAGCACCTCGTCGTTGATGTGGCCGATGCGCGCGGCCAGGCCGCGCGCCAGCAGCGAGGGCGTGAAACCCGCACCTTCGGTCTCGTGGGGCAGCGCGGCGCCGACCAGCCGCGGGCGCAGGCTCGGGAACGGCGTAGGCCGGCGGCCCAGCAGCAAGGCATCGGCCAGCCGGGCTACCTCGGCGGTCAGGGCCTGCAGCACGGCGCGCTGGCCCGCCAGGGCCGACGCCTGGCCCGGCTGGGCGCGCACGGCGTCCAGGTCCAGCTCGCAGGCCAGCAGGTGGTCGCGCATTTCGAGCACCTGCACCAGCATGCCGGCCAGGCGCTGGCGGCGCGGCGTGTTCGGCGACTCGAGCACGACGTCGCGCGCCGCCTGCAGCTGCTCGGCCAGGGCGGCATGCTGGCGCAGCAGCTGGCCCGTGAGCGGCGCCGGCGCGCTGCCGGGCCGGATCGGGGCGAACTGGCGCGCCTGCACGCGCAGCAGCGCGGCGACAGACAGCAAGGCGTCGGCCAGCAGCTGCACGCGGTAGCGCGCGTTGAACAGCCGGTTGATCAGCAGCGCATACGGCAGGTAGAGCACCGCGCCGAGGCCGAAATACAGCGTGGTCGACAGCGCCGCCGCCAGGGCGTCGCCCCCCTGGTGGACCGGCACGGCCATGGCGAACACCGTGGCCAGCATGATCGCGATGGCGACCGGCGCGCCGCGTTTGCCCCAGGCCATGCCCAGAAAGACCAGGAAGGTGGCCGGCACCAGCAGCAGGCCCAGCGCCAGCGGGGAGGCGTACAGCAGCTGCACCGCAAAGAACAGCGGCATGCTCAGCAGCGGGGCCGGGAGCATCTGCCAGAACTTGCCGCGCTGCGGTGCCACGTTGTCGGGCGGAATCGCCACGATCACGCCCACGGTGGCCGTCGCTGCCGCGAGCGCGCCCAGCCACAGGTGCACCGCGGTCGAGATCAGCAGCAGGCCCAGGGCCCCGGCCAGGCCGTTGAGCACGTAATGGCTCAGGGCCACGCGCCGCATCGCACGGATGCGTGCCGCCATGCGCAGGCGCAGTGCGGTGCGGGTGCTCATGGCCGAATGCGCCGGTGCCCGCGGCGGCCGATCAGCCCAGGCCCTGGGCGGCCATGTAGTGCTGGCGCCACTCTTCGAACGGCAGCGTGTCGCCATCCTCGATGGCCTTCTGGGCCGCCAGCGACTGCTCGGCCAGCGCGGCGTGGTGCGCCTGCTGCTCTGCGCTCCAGGGCAGGGCCAGCAGCGCGTCGCGCGCGCGCTCGGACTGGCCCAGCGCAAAGCCCGTGAAGCTGTTGCCGTGGGCGCGGGCCATCTGCGCGAGCACGCGCGCCGAGGGCGTTTGCGCCGGCTGCGCCAGCAGCGCGCACGCGCTGGCCAGGGCAGCGCTGTAGTCGCTGCTTGCGTGCGTGGCGTCGAGCGCTGCGGCCAGCGGCACGCATTCGCCCAGCACCTGCGCGGCCCAGTCGACCAGCGGCACGCTCTGCCCGTTGCGCAGCAGGCGCAGGCCGGGCTCGCGCCCGCGCGCGGCCGTGAGGTGCTGGTTGTGCTGGAGTTCGGTGATCTCGGCCGGCGTGTCGGGCGGGCTGTCGGACAGCAGGCAGTGCAGCAGGAACACGTCGAGCAGGCGCATGGTCTCGGCCGTGATGCCCACGGACACGAACGGGTCGAGGTCCATCAGGCGCACCTCGACATATTCGACGCCGCGCTCGCGCAGCGCGTGCAGCGGGCGCTCGCCGGGCTGGATCACGCGCTTGGGGCGGATCGTGCCGTAGAACTCGTTCTCGATCTGCAGCAGGCTGGTGCCCAGCTGGTTGTAGTCGCCGCCGGGGTTGCGGATGCCGACGGCCTCGTAGGCCGGATAGGGCTGCGTGAGCGCCTCGTGCAGCGAATCGGCGTAGCCCTGCAGGCCGTTGTAGCTCACGGCCAGCGTGGCCTGCGCGTCGCTCTGGTAGCCCAGGCGCCCCATGCGCAGCGACGTCGCATGCGGCAGGTACAGCGCCTGGTCGCTCAGGCGCTGCAGCGCGTGCGGGCGGCCCTGGGCAAAGCACGGGCACAGCGCGGGCGAGGCGCCGAACAGGTACAGCAGCACGAAGGCATGCCGGCGGAAGTTGCGGATCAGCGCGAAATACTGCTCGCTGTCCACGCCCGGCATGGACCAGTTGTAGTGGATGCCGCAGATGGTCTGCATGCGCCGGCCGTAGCGGTGGCCCAGTCCCATGCGGTAGACGCTCTTGGCGCGGCCGACGTTGGAGCTGCCGTAGCGCGCCAGCGGAATGGTCTCGTCGGTGGGCAGGCGGCACGGCATGCTCGACGCCCACAGCATCTCGTCGCCCTGCTCGCGCAGCGCGCGCAGCGCGAACTGGTGCACTTGCGTGAGCTCGTCCAGGCAGTCCTGCACGCCCCGGTGGGCGCCGGTGATCAGCTCGATCTGCGACTCGCTGTAGTCGGTGGTGATGTTCGGGTGCGTCAGCGCCGAGCCCAGCGCCGCGGGGTGCGGCGTCAGGGCCAGGTCGCCGGTGGGCAGCACGCGCAGCCCCTCCTTTTCGATGCCGCGGCGGATGCCTGCCAGGCGTTCGGGGGGCTGCGCGTCGATTTTTTGCTGCAAGGTGCTCATGGGTCGTGGCCGATCTTTTGGGTCGGCCGGAACTTAGCACGGCCAGCCCGGGCCCGCTTGGCGCTGCCTCAAGGGCCGCGCGGATGGCGGAAAACACGCAGCGCGCGAGCGCAGCACCCGCAAACTGTGCTGCACCGGCACGGCGTGCGGCCCGGTGCGCGGCTCAGCCGCGGGCCGCCAGCGCCTTCTGCACCTCGGCACTGCCCTGTGCGGCGCCGCTGCCGGGCACCTGCTCGCCCGCGCGCGCGGTCACCTCGGCCAGGCGCGCGGCCAAGTGCTCGGGCACATCGGCGCCCTGGCCCAGGTGGATGCCCTGCGTGAGCGTGATGTGCGCGGCCTCGAAGCTGCCTGCGCCCGCGCACAGGATGGCGCGCGTCGGCGCGCTCTCGTGCGCCAGCACCAGCATCGCAGGCACCACGGCCTCGGACTTCAGCGCATCGAGCACCTCTTGCGGCATCAGGCCCTCGGTCATGCGCGTGGCGGCCGTGGGCGCCAGGGCGTTGACGCGGATGTTGTACTTGTCGCCCTCGATCGCCAGCGTCTGCATCAGCCCCACCTGCGCCAGCTTGGCCGCGCCGTAGTTGGCCTGGCCGAAGTTGCCGTAGAGGCCGGTGGACGAGGTCGTCATGACGATGCGGCCGTATTGCTGCGCCACCATGTGCGGCCACACGGCCTTGCAGCAGTAGGCCGCGCCCATCAGGTGCACATCGACCACGAGGCGGAAGTCGGCCATGTCCATCTTGGCGAACGATTTGTCGCGCAGGATGCCGGCGTTGTTGACCAGCACATCGACCCGGCCCCAGGCATCGACGGCCTGCTGCACCATGGCCTGCACGGCGGCAAAGTCGGTCACCGACGCGCCATTGGCCAGCGCCTCGCCGCCGGCGGCGCGGATTTCGTCCACCACCGCCTGCGCCGCGCTCGCCGAGCCCCCCTCGCCATGCACGCTGCCGCCGAGGTCGTTGACCAGCACCCTGGCGCCGCGTGCCGCCAATGCCAGCGCATGCTGGCGGCCCAGGCCGCCGCCGGCGCCCGTCACGATGGCCACACGGCCCTTGAAATCGATGTCCATACCGCAGTCGCTCCCTGATTCTGTGAATGTGGAAAATGGGCGCCACCGCTTGCGGCTGCGCCCCGCGCCGCACTCTACGCCACCCCCCAGCGCCCACCAGTCCACCGCGTGACTGCCGGCGCCGCCGAAAGCCCATGCCATGCAGCCCGCTGCCCACGCCGCCCCCGAAACGCCCCGCGCCTCCGCCACGGTGGTCTTGCTGCGCGACACGCCGGAGCAGATGCAGGTGCTGCTGCTGCGCCGCCATGCCAAGGCCTCGAACATGGCGGGCGTGTATGTGTTTCCCGGCGGCAAGCTCGACGCCGCGGACGCGCAACTCGACGCCGCCACCTGCCTGGACCAGACACCCTGCGCGCTGCAGGCCGGCCTGAACGAGCCGGGCACCGACGTGCCCACCGCGGCCGGCCTCTACGTGGCGGCGCTGCGCGAGGCGCTCGAGGAATGCGGCCTGCTGCTGGCCGAGCCGGCCGGCGCGCCGCAGCGCGTCGATGCGCTGCGCGCCCGCGCGCTGCTGCAGGCCGGGCTGCCGTTCGCCGCGGTGCTGGCCACGCTGGGGCTGCGCCTGCAGACGCGCCAGCTCGCGCCGTGGTCGCGCTGGATCACGCCGCTGGCGCCGTCGATGGCCTCGCGGCGCTTTGACACGCGCTTTTTCGTGGCCCAGGCGCCGGCCGACCAGACCGCCCTGCACGACAACGCGGAAACCACCGACAGCGTGTGGCTGGCGCCGCGCACGGCGCTGGAGCAGTACCGCGACGGCCGCATCGACCTGGCGCCGCCGCAGATCATGAGCCTGGCGCACCTGGCACGCCACGCCAGCGTGCGCAGCGTGCTCGATGCCGCGCGCCGCCAGCGCCCGCCCAGCATCCTGCCCGAGGCGTTCGACCGCGATGGCCTGCGCGTGATTTGCTACCCCGGCGACGCGCACCACACGGTGCCCGAGCGCGCGCTGCCCGGCCCGACGCGGCTGTGCCTGCGCGAGCGCCGCTTCGTGCCGGAGGACGGGTTCGACGCGCTGTTCGACTGAGCGGCCTGCGCACACTCAGGCGCCGGCGGCCACAGCGTCCGGCACATCCACCGCAGGCACCGAATCGACCGCCAGGCTGTAGCGCGGGTCGCGGTGCCAGTCCCAATAGGTCTGCCCGAGCTGGCGCGTGATCGGGCCCGGGGCGCCGCTGCCCACCGGCACGCCATCGACGCGCGTGACCGGCAGCACGCCGCCAGCCGAGCTGGTCACGAACACCTCGCGCGCGCCGCGCAGTTCGCCGGCCGGCAGCGCGCGCAGCTGCAGCGGCAGGCCCCGCGCCTGCGCGATCTCGATCACGGTGCGCCGCGTGATGCCTTCGAGCACGCCGTCCTGCGGCGTGACCAGCACGCCCTGCGCGTTCACGCAGAACAGGTTGAAGCCCGGGCCTTCGACGGCGTGGCCGGCGCTGTCGGTCAGCACCACCGTGTCGCCGCCCGCGTCCAGCGCGCCCAGCAGGCCCATGGTGAGGTCGTTCCAGTGGTAGTTCTTGGCGCGCGGGTCCACGCTGGTGGCCGGAATGCGCTGCACGCGGCTGACGATGAGGTTCAGGCCCTTCTCGCGCTGCTCGGCGTTGGCGATCCACACATAGGGCACAGCGAACGCACAGAACTGGTTGACCGCCAGGCGCGGGTCGCGCGAGCCCCAGGGCGGCTGGCCGCGCGTGGTGACCATTTCCACATAGGCGCTTTGCAGGCCCGACAGGCGCACGCACTGCGCGAGCACCGAGGTGATCTGCGCCGGCGCCAGGCCCGGGTCGAGGCGAAAGCGCGCGCAGCTACGGGCAAAGCGATCGAGGTGGGCGTCGAGGCGGAAGAAGCTGCCGTCCCACACCGTCACCACGTCGTAGGCGGCGTCCGAGCGCAGGAAGCCCCAGTCGGTGATCGGAATGGCGGCCTCGCCGATGGGCACATACTGGCCGCGCACAAAGGCGGCGCCTTGGGAATAATCGCGTAAGGTGGTCATGCCGCGCATTCTGGCCAAGGCGCAGCGGTCCGCCAAGGGTGCTGCCCCTGCTCCACGCGCTGCGCGCTGCCCCTGAGCTACTATACTTTTGATAGCTTTAGACGCATACACAGCAAGCGATAGAGACATTTTTTGCACAAATGCGGCCCCCGGCTGCCCAAGGAGTCCCCCCATGAAAGCCACCTGGAATGGCGTGGTCGTTGCCGAGAGCGACGACACCGTGCTGGTCGAAGGCAACCACTACTTCCCCGAGAGCGCGCTGCGGCACGAATACTTCACCTTCAGCAACCACAAGACCATGTGCCCCTGGAAGGGCCAGGCCACCTACCTGTCGCTGCTGATCAACGGCGAACTCAACCCCGAAGCCGCCTGGACCTATGCCGACCCCAAGCCCGAGGCCGACATGGTGCGCGGCCGCGTGGCGTTCTGGAAAGACGTGCAGGTCACCGAGTGACCCACAGCCTGTGGTTATCCCTGGCGGCGCTGGACAATCTTGTGGACAAGTTTTGGCAAGCCCTGTATGGCACGCGCAAGTGACTGATGCATAAGGACATTCACTGCATTGCCTGTTTTTAAGGCAATCCGCTGGTCCCTATGCCCCGGTTATCCCGGCCGGCACTGGACAATCATGTGGATAACTGCGGACAAGCCTTGTATGGCATCGCCAAGTGCTTGATTTGCAAGGCATTGCGCTGCATCGCCTGTTTTTTAAGCAGCCACAGCCCGCCGCGGAGCGCGCATCCGACGCTCTTTTATTGATAGCTTTCAGCGCTTTCCCCGTCTGCGTTACAGCCACTTTTCCTCTATTTTCATGTCCCTGCCCCAGCACAGCCCTGCCGCCGAGCGCAACCGCGCGCCCATCCTGGCGCACCTGCAAGCCCTGCTGCCGGCCAGCGGCCGGGCCCTCGAAGTGGCCAGCGGCACCGGTCAGCACGTGGCCTGGTTCGCCGCCCACCTGCCGCAATGGACCTGGCAGCCCAGCGATGCGCAAGACGACGCGTTCGCCTCCATCACCGCCTGGTGCGCGCACGCCGGCGCACACAACGTGCTCGCGCCCGTGCTGCTGGACGTGCGGGCGCCGCGCTGGCCCAGCGCCAAGCCGGCCTTTGCCGAGCCGTTCGACCTGGTGTACTGCGCCAACATGCTGCACATCGCGCCCTGGGACTGCTGCGCCGGCCTGATGCAGGGCGCCGCGCGCCACCTCGCGCCGCACGGCCGGCTCGTGACCTATGGGCCCTACCTCGAAGACGGCGTGCCCACCGCGCCCGGCAACCTGGCGTTCGACGCCAACCTGCGCGAGCGCGACCCGGCCTGGGGCATCCGCCGCCTGGAGGATGTGGCGCGCGAAGCCGCCCACGCCGGCCTGCGCCTGGCCGCGCGCCACGCCCTGCCCGCCAACAACCTGCTGCTGGTGTTCGAGCGCCAATCGGTGCCCCACCCTTCCGGCCCACCGCAGGTGGCGTTGGGCTGAAGCCAGCGGGGGGTTCGGCTCGGCGCCGTCGGCCCTGCACGAAGCCTGTCGCCTCCCAGACGGGGCATGGCGTGCGGCAAAGCTTGAAAGCGTCCCGCGGCCCTCCAAGTGGAGGAGGCCTGGCGCGGTTGCCTCGCGCAAGCGCCGCAGCCGCGCGGGGCGAAAGGACTTTGCCGCATGGCCACCAAGCACACCGCAGCCATCCACGTTCTCAAATCCAAGCTCGGCCTGTCCGATGGCGACTACCGCGCGCTGCTGGCCCAATTGACCGGCCAGACCAGCAGCAAGGACATGACGGAGCGCCAGCGGCGCGCCGTGCGCGACCACATGCAGCAGCTGGCCGAGCGCGGGGGCATGGTGCAGCCCACGGTGCACCAGCCCGACGCGCGCGCCCGCTTCGACCCGTTCCAGGCCGCCGCCAGCCCCCAGGAGCGCATGGTCTGGGCGCTGTGGCACCAACTCGGGCGCGAGGGTGTGGTGCGCAACCCCAGCGCGCAGGCGCTCGACGCCTGGGTCCAGCGCACGGTGCACGTGCGCGCGCTGCGTTTTGCCAACGGTGCGCAGCTCAACACGCTGATCGAGGCGCTGAAAGCCTGGAACGAGCGCGGGCACACCCACGGAGGCGGGCACGGACGCTGAAATGTCTGACCGCATGAACCGGGTCCCGCAGTTCGCTGCCATGTGCAGGCCGACGCCGATCCGGGTGCAGTGCGCCGCTTGCATGGACCGCCTGCCCCACCTCCATAATTCCGTTTCGCTGCAGCAAGCGCTGACCCGGTGGTGGGCATGCCTTGGCATCCCCGCGCGCTTCAGCCCTCTCCCTTTGAATCCCATGACCGCATCCCATCTGTCCCCTCTGAGCATCCCGTTCTTCACCGCCCGCACCGAAACCGGCGCGCAGTGCGACGCCTGGCCCGACCAGCCGCTGCTGGTGTCGCTGGAACAAGGCGGCCTCGACTGGCCCAGCTCATGCCGCAACGGCACCTGCCGCACCTGCATCGGCCAGCTGGTCGAGGGCCGCGTGCGCTACGAGATCGAATGGCCGGGCCTGTCGCCCGAAGAGCGCGCAGGCGGCTGCGTGCTGCCCTGCGTGGCCTACCCGGAGACCGACGTGGTGCTCGAAAAGGCCACTGGCTGAGGGCGTGCCCGCGCTGCCCCAGGGACCGCGGCGCCATGCCGCGCCGGCCGCCTTGGCCCCATCGCGCACAAGCCCCGCCGGGCTGCACTAAAATCCCCCCTTTTTGCGGACCGGCGTGCCCAGCACGGACCGGCCCAACGTGCGGCAGCGCCGCATCGCATGTTCTTTGGGGCGTTGCCAAGCGGGTTGCCGCTGCAGCCAACGCCCGCACCGGGGAACCTGCGTTGTACGCTGCGCACCCCCTGCGGCCCCCCCGACGAAAGCCTCCATGACACCCCCCCAACCTCCCGCACCCATCTCGCCGGTGCAAGACATCGTGGCCGAAATGCGCGCCGGGCGCATGGTCATCCTCGTGGACGAGGAAGACCGCGAAAACGAAGGCGACTTGGTGCTGGCCGCCGACCATGTCACGCCCGAGGCCATCAACTTCATGGCGCGCTTTGGCCGCGGCCTGGTCTGCCTGACGCTCACACGCGAGCGCTGCGAGTTCCTGAAGCTCCCGCCCATGGCCGCGCGCAACGGCACCGTCTACAGCACCGCATTCACCGTCTCGATCGAGGCCGCCGAGGGCGTGACCACCGGCATCTCGGCCGCCGACCGCGCGCGCACCATCCAGGTGGCGGTGGCCGCGGGCAGCCGGGCCAGCGACCTGGTGCAGCCCGGCCACATCTTTCCGCTGCAGGCGGTCGATGGCGGCGTGCTCATGCGCGCCGGCCACACCGAGGCAGGCTGCGACCTGGCCGCGCTGGCCGGCTGCAGCCCCGCCGCCGTGATATGCGAGATCATGAAAGACGATGGCACCATGGCGCGCCTGCCCGACCTGCAGGTGTTCGCCGCCGAGCACGGCATCAAGATCGGCACCATCGCCGACCTGATCGAGCACCGCAGCCGCACCGAATCGCTGGTCGAGAAGGTGGGCCAGCGCACGCTGCAGACCGCCTACGGCGAGTTCACCGCCCATGCCTTCCGCGACGAGCCCAGCCAGGCCGTGCACCTTGCGCTCGTCAAGGGCCAGTGGCAGCCCGACCAGGCCGTGCCGGTGCGCGTGCACGAGCCGCTGTCGGTGCTCGATGCGCTGGAAGTGCAGCGCTCCACGCACTCGTGGGGCCTGGACACCAGCCTGCAGTACATCGCCGCGCAGGGCCATGGCGTGGCCGTGCTGCTCAATTGCGGCGAAAGTGCCGAACAGCTTCTGGCGCAGTTCGAGGGCAAGGCCCGCGCGGCCCAGGCGCCCGAGCGTGGCCGCATGGACCTGCGCACCTACGGCGTGGGCGCGCAAATCCTGCGCGAATGCGGCGTGCAAAAAATGCAGCTCATGGGCCAACCCCGCCGCATGCCCAGCATGGCGGGCTACGGACTCGAAATTACCGGTTACATCCCCAAGGAATAAACACATGTTTGGCGCAGACAAAGGAACAGCGGACAGGCTCGATGGCAGCAAGCTGCACATCGGCATCGTCCAGGCCCGCTTCAACGAAGGCATCACCAACGCACTGGCCAGTGCCTGCCGCAGCGAGCTGCTGGCATTGGGCGTGCCCGAGGCGCAGATCACCCACGTGCTGGTGCCGGGCGCGCTCGAAGTGCCCGTGGCGCTGCAGGCCCTGGCCGAGCGCGACCAGTACGACGCGCTGATCGCGCTGGGCTGCATCATCCGCGGCGAGACCTACCACTTCGAACTGGTGGCCAACGAATCGGGCGCGGGCGTGACGCGCATCGCGCTCGACTACCAGGTGCCGGTGGCCAACGCCATCATCACCACCGAAAACCTCGAACAGGCCATCGCCCGCCAGACCGACAAGGGGCGCGATGCGGCCCGCGTCGCCGTCGAAATGGCCAACCTGCTGGAGGACGTGGCGTGAGCGACAGCACTTCCCCCCCGCCGGCCAAGGCGTCCCCCCAGCGCACCGGCCTGACCAGCACCGGGGCGCGCAAGGCGGCGTCCAAGTCCAACCGCAGCCGCGCGCGCGAATTCGTGCTGCAGGCGCTCTACCAGCACCTGGTGGGCCGCAACAGCGCCGAGGCCATCGACGCGTTCACGCGCGACCTCTCGGGCTTCCACAAGGCCGACGCAGCGCACTACAACGCCGTGCTGCACGGCTGCATCAACACGGCCGCCGACCTCGATGCGCTCATCACGCCGGTGCTGGACCGCAAGATGGCCGAGATCTCGCCCATCGAGCACGCCGCCATGTGGATCGGCGTGTTCGAGTTCCAGCACTGCCTGGACGTGCCCTGGCGCGTGGTGCTCAACGAATGCATTGAGCTGGCCAAGGAGTTTGGCGGCACCGACGGCCACAAATACGTGAACGCCGTGCTCGGCGGCCTGGCGCCCCAGCTACGCGCCGCCGAAGTGGCGGCCGACAAGGGCCGGCCCGCGCCGCCCCCCCCGGGCGCCGCTGCGCCGCAGGCCGCTGCGCCGGACGCGCCGCAAGCCTGAGCACTGCGGCGACGCGTGCCGCCTGCCCTTTCGCCCATTCCTGTGACCCCTCCGCGCCCTGCGCGGCCAAGGCCTGTTCCCATGAAGATTTCCCGCCGCGCCGAGCGCATCGAACCGTTTTACGTGATGGAAGTGGCCAAGGCCGCTCAGAGCCTGGCGCGCGAGGTGGCCGGCAGCAGCGAGCCGATGGTCTTCCTGAACATCGGCGAGCCCGACTTCACCGCGCCGCCGCTGGTGCAGGAGGCCGCCACGCGCGCGGTGCACAGCGGCGCCACGCAGTACACGCAGTCGCTGGGGCTCGACGCGCTGCGCGAACGCATCAGCGGCTGGTACGCGCAGCGCTTCGGCGTCCACGTGCCGGCGCGGCGCATCGTCGTCACGGCCGGTGCCTCGGCCGCGCTGCAGCTGGCCTGCCTGGCACTGATCGACGCCGGCGACGAGGTGCTGATGCCCGACCCGAGCTACCCCTGCAACCGCCATTTCGTCAGCGCCGCCGAGGGCACGGCCGTGCTGCTCCCGACCACGGCGGACGAGCGCTACCAGCTCAGCGCCGACAAGGTGCGCGCCGCCTGGAACGACAAGACCCGGGGCGTGCTGCTGGCGTCGCCCTCCAACCCCACGGGCACATCGATCGCGCCCGATGAGCTGCGCAGCATCCACAACGTGGTGCAGGAGCGCGGCGGCGTGACGATGATCGACGAGATCTACCTGGGCCTGTCGTACGACGATGCCTTCGGCCAGACTGCGCTGGCCATCGACGAGAACATCATCAGCATCAACAGCTTCAGCAAGTACTTCAACATGACTGGCTGGCGCCTGGGCTGGATGGTGGTGCCCGAGGTGCTGGTGCCCGTGGTCGAACGCATGGCGCAGAACCTTTTCATCTGCGCCAGCACCATCTCGCAGCACGCCGCGCTGGCCTGCTTCGAGCCCGAAAGCATTGCCGAATACGAGCGCCGCCGCGCCGAGTTCAAGGCCCGGCGCGACTACTTCATCCCCGAGCTGCAGGCGCTGGGCCTGGCGGTGCCGGTGCTGCCCGACGGCGCGTTCTACGCCTGGGCCGACTGCACGCGCGCCGCCGAAAAGCTCGGCGTGCAGGGAAGCTGGGATTTTGCCTACGCGCTCATGCGCCGCGCGCACCTGGCGGTCACGCCGGGGCGTGACTTTGGCAGCTTCGAGCCTGGGCGTTTCGTGCGCTTTTCCACGGCCAACTCGATGGCGCAGTTGCAGGAATCGGTGGCGCGACTGCGCAGGCTGCTGGGCTGAGGAACCCATGCCGTTCATCTGGCCCGTCCGCATTTACTGGGAAGACACCGATGCCGGGGGCATCGTGTTCTATGCCAACTACCTCAAGTTCTTCGAGCGCGCGCGCACCGAGTGGCTGCGCTCGCTCGGGCTCGAACAAAGCCGGCTGCGCGAGCACAGCGGCGGCATGTTCGTCGTCACCGAAGCGCGCGTGCGATACCTGCGCCCGGCGCGCCTCGACGATGAACTCCTTGTTACCGCCCAGCTGCAGGAAGCAGGCCGCGCATCGCTGACAATCAGGCAGCAGGCGCTATTGAAGAATGAGTGCCACAGCGGCCCAGCGCCCACACTCGTCAGCGAAGGCACCATCCGCATCGGCTGGGTGGACGCCGCCAGCCTGCGCCCCGCACGCATCCCGAACTCCCTCCTGGAACAACTCTCATGAATTCCCAAGACATGTCGATCCTGTCGCTGATGCTGAACGCCAGCTGGGTCGTGCAATTCGTCATGCTGCTGCTGCTGGGCGTGTCCGTCGCCAGCTGGGCCGCGATCTTCCGCAAGCTGTTCGCGCTCAAGCGCGTGAACTCGCTCAACGAAGACTTCGAGCGCGACTTCTGGTCGGGCACCAGCCTCAACGACCTCTACGCCAGCGCCGCGCAGAACGCCAAGAACGCCGGCCCCATGGAACGCATCTTCGCCAGCGGCATGCGCGAATACCAGAAGCTGCGCGAGCGCCGCATCATCGACCCCGGCACCCTGCTCGACGGCGCGCGCCGCGCCATGCGCGCGAGCTTCCAGCGCGAGCTGGACGTGATCGAGTCGAGCCTGTCGTTCCTGGCGTCGGTGGGCTCGGTCTCGCCCTACGTGGGCCTGTTTGGCACCATCTGGGGGATCATGCACGCGTTCACGGGCTTTGCCGGCATGGAGCAGGTCACGCTGGCCACCGTGGCGCCCGGCATTGCCGAGGCGCTGGTGGCGACCGCCATCGGCCTGTTCGCCGCCATTCCGGCGGTGATTGCCTACAACCGCTTTGCCCACGACATCGACCGCGTGGCCAACCAGCAGGAGACCTTCATCGAGGAGTTCTCCAACATCCTGCAGCGCAATCTGGGCGCGCAGCCCACCGCCTCGGCCTCGGGCCACTGAAGGAGGAGCCTCTATGCCCGCCATGGCATCCCGCGGCCGCGGCCGCCGCACCATCAACGAGATCAACATGGTGCCCTTCATCGACGTGATGCTGGTGCTGCTGATCATCTTCATGGTGACCGCGCCCATGCTCACGCCCAGCGCCATCAACGTGCCCTCGGTCGGCAAAGGCAGCAAGCCGCCCAAGACCTTTGGCCAGGTGATCGTGCAGCAGGACGGTAGTGTGCAGCTCAAGACCGACGGCAGCGAGCGCCCGCTGACGCTGCAGGCGCTGGGCGAGGCCGCCCGCACCTGGCAGGCCGGGCAACCCGACGACACGGCCATCCTGATCACGGCCGACAAGGGCGTCAGCTACGAAACCGTGGTCAAGGCCATGGACGCGCTGCAGCGCGCCGGCGTGCAGCGCGTCGGCCTGTCCGTGCGCCAGGGCGGCTGAGTCCACGCACGCACCGGCCCCCCTGAACCCATGCAATTTCACGACGATAGAGACCAGTTTGCCCCGCCCCGCCCGCCCGCGCGCCTGCGTGCCGTGGTGCTGGCGGTGCTGGTGCATGCGATGCTGATCGGCGCACTGACCTGGGGCGTAAACTGGAAGAGCGAGAGCGACCAGCCTGCGGTGGAAGCCCAGCTGTGGTCTGCCGTGCCCCAGCAGGCGGCACCGCGCGCCGCCGAGCCCCCGGCGCCCACACCGCAGCCGCCCGAGCCTGTCCAGCCCGCGCCCC